>JAAZZJ010000046.1:274-11620 GCA_014237695.1 Oscillospiraceae bacterium
ACGGGCACTTCCTTGGCCTTGCCCCGGGCCAGCTTGATGATGCTGTAGCTGATGAAGCCGAAGCCGATACCATCGGAGATGGAGTAGGCGAAAGGCATCATGGCGATGGTCAGGAAAGCGGGGCAGGCCTCCTCGAAATCGCCCCAGTTGACATCAGTAGCGCCCTTAATCATCAGCACGCCGACGATAATCAGCGCGGGAGCGGTGGCGGCGGAGGGAATGATTCCCGCCACAGGAGCCAGCAGGCAGGCCAGCAGGAACAGCACGCCGACCACGATGGAGCTCAGGCCGGTGCGCGCGCCCTCGGAGATACCGGTGGAGGACTCGACGAAGGTGGTGACGGTGGAGGTACCCAGGCAGGCGCCGCAGCAGGTAGCGATGGCGTCGGCGATGAGAGCCCGGTCGCCGCCGGGGAGGTTGCCGTTCTTATCGGTCATGCCCGCGTTCTTGGCGGTGCCGATGAGGGTGCCCACGGTATCGAAGCAGTCCACCAGGGCGAAGCTGATAACGGCGGTAACCAGGGGCAGGATGCCCTTCGCCATGACGCCGGGGATGTCCAGCTTAAAGGCCACCTCGCCGAGTTCCTTGAAGACGCTCATGGTGATAGCGTCGGGCAGATGGGTCTCCCCCATAGGGAAGCCGATGATGGTGGTAATGATGATGCCGATGACGATAGCGCCCTTCACTTTATAAGCCATGAGGATGGCGGTGATGAGCAGGCCGATGATGGTCAGGATGCCGGCGGTGTTGGCAACCATGTTGCCAGTGCCATCGTCCACCAGGAACTGAAGGGCGGGCACGCCAGCGCCGAAGCCCACCAGCTTCACATTCAGCAGGCCGATGAAGGCGATGAACAGGCCGATACCGGCGGAAATGGCGCTCTTAAGGAAGCCGGGGATGGAAGAGATGATCTTGCTGCGCAGGGGGCTGACCGAGATGACCAGGAACAGGATACCGCTGAGCAGCACGATGGCCAGGGCCTCCTGCCAGGTGTACCCCATGTTGAAGCAAACGGTAAAGGTAAAGAAAGCGTTCAATCCCATGCCGGGAGCCTGGGCGAAGGGCGCGTTGGCCAGCAGTGCCGTCAGAAGGCAGCCGATGGCGGCGCTGATGCAGGTAGCCAGCATGACGCCGTTGGAGTTCATGCCGGTCTGCGAGAGCAGGCTGGGGTTGACGAAGATGATGTAGGCCATGGCGAAAAACGTGGTCACGCCGCCTACGATCTCCGCGCGGACACTGCTGCCCCGTTCAGAGATCTTAAAGAATTTGTCCATAGTTCTCCTCCTCTTTCGTGATCCCCCGCCGTCCGAGGGGCGCGGGATTGCGTTCCTCCCGCAGGGGATTCTTATACTTTACACGATTTCACCAAAAAAGAAAAGTATATTCTTTCCTTTTTTGGAAAGTTTGTGTAATGTGACAAATTGTATTCGTCAAAACTCCGAAAATTTTTGCTGGCCCACAAAATGAAATTGCCTCTTCTCAACCGGAGAAAAGTATGGTACATTGGTATCCGGTAAAAATTTGTCACCCAAAGGAGCATCTTTATGGATACACCCGCCTCCGAACTGATCGAAAACGTAACTCAGGCGGACCCTGCCTCCGCCCTTGACGGATTGCTGCAGGCCGGCTGGGGCAAACTGACGGTAGGACGCCTCCTGTCCGCCCTGCTTCTGCTGCTGGTCTGTCTGGCGGTGGTGCGTCTGCTGCTGGGCATGACCCAGCGGCTGGTGGGCCGCGCCGCTCTGGACGAGCGGATCAAGCGCTATATCCTCCGGGGCGTCCGGGCCTTCCTGTACCTGCTGACGGCCCTGGTGATGGCCGGGAGCCTGAACATCGACGTAAGCAGCCTCATCGCTCTGGTGGGAGTCTTTGGCCTGGCGGTGTCCCTGGCGGTCCAGGACGTGCTGGGCAACGTGGCCGGGGGCATGGTGCTGCTGTTCTCCAAGCCCTTTACCCTGGGGGATTACGTCTCCACCGCCGATGGCGAGGGCGAGGTGGCGGAGATCACCCTAACCCACACCAAGCTGGACACCCCCGCCGGACAGCGGGTGATGCTGCCCAACAGCAAGCTGATGGCGGGACAGATCGTGAACTACACCGTCCGGGGCGTCCGCCGTGCGGACCACGCCGTCTCCGCCTCCTATAACGACGCGCCGGAGGCCGTCCGCTCCGCCTGCCTCAAGGCCCTCTCCCGGACCCCCAACATCCTCCCGGACCCCGCCCCCCAGGTGGTCCTCACCGCCTACGGCGAAAGCTCCATCGAGTACCGCGTCCGCTTCTGGGCGAAGACGGAGGACTACTGGGACGCCCACTTCCGGTCACTGGAGGAGATCCACAGGGCCTTCGCCGAGGACGGCGTGACCATGACGTACAACCATCTGAACGTGCATATCCTGTAAAATATTTTTTTACTATTAGAAAGCGAAAGAGAGCAACCCGATTTATGCTGAAATTCACCCCCATCGACGAATCCCACGCCCCCTTCCTCCGCAAATACTACAGCCAGTGTACCTACCGCCTGTGTGAGTATTCCCTTGGCGTCAAGCTCATGTGGCGGGACCACTGGCACCCGGAGTTTGCCGAATCTCACGGCTGTCTGGTGATCCTCAACCACAGCGCCCACTACGGGGCCATGTTTGACTTTCCCATCCCCCTCCCGGAGGAGGGGGACGTGGACGCCGCTCTGGACGAGATCGACGCCTGGTGCGTGGAGAACGGCACAGCCCCCTCCTACGGCGTGGTGCCGGAAACGGAGCGGGAGCGGCTTCTGAAACGCTACCCCTATACCACCGTAGACAACGACCGCCTCTGGCAGGACTACTTCTACCATGCGGAGGACCTCAGCACCTTTGCCGGACGCCGCTACTCCGGCCAGCGCAACCACATCAACAAGTTCCGCAAGCTCTACCCGGACGCCGTCTACCGGGAGCTGACCCCCGCCGACCGCGACAAAGTGGACGCTTTCTGGCACGAGTTCCACAAGGTGTTCAATAAAGAGGATGCCGATGCCAGAATGGAGGTCTGTTATGCCCGCCGTCTGATGGAGCAGGTGGGCGCGGAGTGGGCCAGAACCGGCTGTGTGGAAATTGACGGTCAGATCGCGGCCCTTGCCCTTGCGGAGGTCTGCGGCGACACTCTGGTGTGCCATATTGAGAAGGCCCTGCCCCGGTACGAGGGGGTGTATCCCTTCATCGTCCAGTCCTTCGCCGCCGCCTACAGCCCGGGGCTTCCCTGGATCAACCGGGAGGACGACGCCGGGGACCGCGGCCTGCGCACCAGCAAATTGCAGTATCTTCCCGCCTTTCTTGGGGCAAAGGTCCGGGTTCTTGCCCGGAACGAGCTGTCCCCTCTGGAGACAGTCCCCGTCCTGAAAACGGACCGTCTGATTCTGGATGCCCTCCGGGAGGAGGACAGGCCCCTGTATAACCGGCTCTGTCTTGATGATGAGCGCAACCGCTGGTGGGGCTACGACTACCGTGACGATCTGGAGGGGGAGCCGGCAGAGGAGTATTTTCTCTCTGTTGCCCGTGAGGATTTTCAAAAGAAGCAGGCGGTGAATTTCGCCATCCGGCTGGATGGCCGGTTCATCGGCGAGGCGGTGGTTTATCGTTTTGACTACAAGGGCGGCGCGGAGCTTGGATGCCGCATCCTGCCCGAGTATGCCGGGAACGGCTACGGGGCGGAGGCTTTCCGCCGCGCGGCGGAGTGGAGCCTTTATACGCTGGGGTTATATTCTCTGAAAGCAAAGTGCTTTCATGAGAATGAGGCATCGAGGAGAATGCTTTCTTCCTGTATGCGGCCTGCGGGGGAGGATGAAAAATTCCTCTATTTTGAAAAGAAGGTGTAGTTTCTTTGCCGCGCTTTGCGCGGCAGGGGAGTTGTTTCTATTCGATACCCCGGGGGCTGCGCGCCCCCGGACCCTGCGGGTACTTTTTGTGTGAACAAAAAGTACCCAAAAAGTCACTTAAACCTGCGGTTTAAGAATCCCTTTCTCGGCTTTGCCTGTCCGGCAAATCCTCGGCGAGGGCTAAAGGGCTGTGCGGCGGGGCTTCTGGAGAGGCGAAGCCTCCGAATTTCCAGTCCTCCTTCAGCCGCTCTGGTACTTGTAGAACTCCGCCTGCCGGCCTTTCAAAGGGGTACTGCGGTGCAAGGGGCACACGGTCTAACGATACATTCTTCTGATTCGCACCCCAAACGCCAGACCCTCGTGCCGAGTGCCGCGAGGCAACCAGCAGTACGTTAGAACCGTGCGCAGAAGTAAGCACCGGCATCGGCCCATAGCACCAGCAATAGACCAGAAATCCGAAGGTCGTAGCGTAACTAAACTCCCCCGTAATCAAGGGATTCTTAAACCGCCAGGTTTAAGTGACTTTTTGCCTACTTTTTGTTCACACAAAAAGTAGGCGCGGAGTCCTTGATTGTGCAATGACCCCATCGAGGGGTCATGCACAATTGAATTTTGCACGGCCACTCGATGTGGCCGTTGCAAAATCGGGGCCGCGCAGGTCCCGGGCTATCGATAAGAAATCGGTAAGAAAAGGGGAGGCATTCCCACGAATGCCTCCCCTTTACTCCTCCGGGTCTCCGTCCAGAAAGAACTCCTCAGCTTCCTCCAACACTCCGGTTAGTTCCTTGGCAATAAACAGGGCAGAAGCGCTGTCGAAGTTATGTTCTGCGGCGGATTTTTCCAATTTCGTAATAATGCTGTCTACCCGCCCCAACAGGGTTGCGTAGGCTCTTTTGGTCTGTTCCAACTGTGTCATAAAAATATCCCCCCGTCATTATATTGTTATATATGTTTATTATAAAGTACATTTTGCAATATTACAAGTAGCAAACTATATATTTTACGTTGACTACTCATCCTTCTTATCCGGGTACAATAAAACATAAGGAGGATTGACCAATGCAACTGATTTATGAGTCTTATTACCAGACGCTTGGGCAAAATATTGCCTTTTACCGTAACCGCCGGAAATTGACCCAATTAAAACTGAGTGAGCTTGCGGAGATCAGCCGCAACCATCTCAGCCGGATAGAAAACGCTGATTGCGCCGTATCCCTGGACGCCGTTTTTTCTATCGCAAACGCCTTGGGCGTAGAACCCTACAAACTGTTTCAGGACAAAGAATGACCCGCCGCCTGGAGCGATACCGGACGGCGGATCATTCCTTCTTAAAAATGATTCAAGCCGCAAAATCCTGTCAAGGGTCTTGCCTTGGAGGGGAATATGTGGTACAATCTGCATAGAAATATTTTCAATGAGGTGATGGATATGGTGGGCGCGGTTTCCGGTATGAACGCTTACTACAATGTATATGGCGCGTATGGTTCCCGGCCCGGCGCAGCCCAGTCCCGGAACGCCCAGGAGGCGGAGAGCGCGAAGCAGGCACAGGGGACACCTGCCCTCTGGGCCGCAAGGCGCTCCGCTTCCCCCGAGACGCCGGTACAGCCGGTGGCTCCCGTCCGCGCCGTGGACGGTGAGGAGAGCCAACCCGTGCGTCTGGGTCCCACCCTCCGGGAGGGGGCCGACCCGGCGGAAATGGCTGTGCGGATGCGGATCACGCCCTACGAGGAGACCGCTCCGGAAAAGATTCAGCAGAAGAGTCAGGATGCCAACGGGACCGATATGAAGATAGGCGCGGAGGGCGCACAGGCCGCTGCGGAGGAAGGCAAGTGCCAGACCTGCGAGGAGCGGAAGTATCAGGACGAGTCCGACGATATGGGCGTATCCTTCCAGACGGCTACCAACATTGCGCCGGAGCAGGTGGCTTCCGCTGTGCGGGGGCATGAGAATGAGCATGTGGTTCGGGAACAGGCCAAGGCCCAGCGGGAGGACCGGCGGGTGGTCAGCCAGTCGGTGACTCTGCACTCGGATATTTGTCCGGAGTGCGGAAAGGTGTATATTTCCGGCGGCACGACCCGAACCGTTACTGCGGCGGAGAAGGAGCCTCAGCCCGACCCCGCCCAGGAGGCGGAACAGCAGGCCGTGCAGAAGGGCTTCTCGGTGTTCGGCTGAGAGCTGTGGAGCGGCATCAAAAATAAAGCGGGAGAATGTACAGCAAGGGGGAGTTTCAGTTGGTGAAACTCCCCCTTTAATTGCTATTTGACAGGATCATCTCATCAGATGCAGAACCCGTTTTTCTGTGCAGTGTCTATCCAGACATAGACGCGTCCCTCCGTCTGATCGGAGATCACCCCGCCGTTTGCAAGCGCTGCCGCCTTTGAGGCGGCATTGTCCGCGTGGATTGTAACGAGCGCGCGGTCTATCCCAAGGCGGCAGGCCTCCTCAAGCAAAAGCCCAAGGAGCTTCTTTCCGTATCCTTTCCTGCGGTACGCGGGGGCTATTCCATACCCTATATTTCCACCGGCTTCACGAAGCGCATCTGTGAGGAAATGCCGTATCGTCCCAAATCCGGCCGGTCTCCCGTCTACATAAAGCCAATATGTAGTAGACGGTACTTTCCAACCGTCCACAAGACCCGTCTGCTGGGATTCCGCATATTTCTTCTGCAACCAGTCTTTGTATTCCGCAAAGGACAATCCATTGGCGTTGTTCACTAACCCGTTTTCTTCTTTGGGAATTTCCTGCAGCATGGTATATACGTCCATTCCGTCATCTGCGGATAGCTTTTTTAACTCTATCATGCTCGACGAACTCCTTTACTGTCTCGATTTGTTCTATCAGTGCGGCTTGAGTTTATCACAAACGCGAGCAGCTGTCAACCGTATTGGAAAGCGCAGGACAGCAGGCGATACCGGCGGGGGATGGCGAGGGGATTTTTTGCCCAATGAGGCTCTAAAGCTCTTCCTCTCTCCGCTTTTTGCGGGAGCAGAGCCAGTACCCGCCGATGAAGAATACGCTGACCAGTACCTGAATCACGATGGAGGCCCAGAACCAGGGGGAGGCGGGCTCGGTGATGTTCATGCCCATGATGGGGAAGGTGACGAGGGAGAGGGCCATTCCCAGGAGGCTCCCGGCCAGATACCTGGGGTAGCTGATCCCCGTGGCTCCCATATAGAGGCTCAGGATGTCGCTGGGGAGGATGTTGATGGCCCGGGTGATAAAGGACAGGGGCAGCTCCCGGCCTGTGCGCATCCGGCGAAGGGCCGCCGCCTTGGGGTACTTCTCCAGGATGCCGTCCGCAGCGTCTTTTCCCAGCTTCCGGCCCAGCCAGTAGGGCAGGGAGACCATCACCGCCGCCCCCAGCACGTTCACGGCGATGGCTGCCGGAAGGGGAAACAGGATGCCGCTGGCCGCGAAGAGGATGCCGCTGAAAATGAAGACGCTGAGGCTCTTCAGCGCGAACAGGAACAGCATGAACAGGACGGCCGGCAGGGGATTCCGGGGGGAGTAATGGAGTACGCCGTCCACGGAAAACCGGTCCCGGTTCACAAGGCAGACCGTCAGGATCACCAGCCAGACGCACAGCAGGATGATCTTATATGTTCGGGAGTGCAGGATGTCACCGCCGTTCTGTTTTGCCATAGATTCCTCCTTTGCGGGGGCGGACCGGACGGCCCGCCCCTGTATTTGCCGTTGAAATATGTATGACCTGTTCCGCCGCCTACTTGTCCGCCTGACTGGCGTCCCAGAGGCGGTCTGCCTCCGGCTTCCAGCACTGGGCGTAGGAGACGCATTTGTCGCATAGGTGGTCCACGGTCTCGGGAGACTGCAGGTCCGTGGAATGGGCCCCGGTGTCGTGGACCATCTTCCGCAGCAGCTCCGGGTTCTCCAGCATGGGGCAGGGGAGCAGGTGGTTGCCGTTGAAGGGCTGGCCGTCATGGTAGGCCATGAAGAGGGGGGAGCGCAGGCAGTCCAGCAGGGACGTCTCCCGGATGTTGCAGTTGGAGTAATGGATGAACACGCAGGGGTCCACGTCGCCGTTGGCGTTGATGTGGAGATACCGCCGCCCGCCGGCGATGCAGCCGCCCACGTACTCGCCGTCGTTCTGGAAGTCCATGGCGAAGATGGGCTTGGCGGCGCGGATCTCCCGGACGCGGCGGTACATGGCCTCCCGCTGCCGGGGGCTGGGCAGGAGGGCGGGGACCGCGTCGTTGCCCACGGGCATGTAGTGGAAGTACCAGATGAACTTGGCGCCCCACTCCACCAGCTTGTCCATAAACTCGTCCGAGCTGATGGAATCCAGATTCTGACTGGTGTAGCAGGCGGAGATGCCGAAGGGCAGCTTCTTCTCCCGGAGGATGGACATGGCCCGCAGCACCTTCTCATAGACGCCCTCCCCGCGGCGGCCGTCGGTGGCCTCCTCAAAGCCCTCCAGACTGATGGCAGGGATAAAGTTCTTTACACGAAGCATATCGTCCGCAAAGGCCTCGTCAATAAGGGTGGCGTTGGTAAAGGTGAGGAACTGGCAGTCCGAATGCTTCTCGCACAGGGCGATCAGGTCCTTTTTGCGTACCAGAGGCTCGCCGCCGGTGTAAATGTACATGTAGACACCCAGGGCCTTGCCCTGCCGGATGATGGAGTCGATCTCGTCGAAGGTCAGGTTCAGCTTGTTGCCGTACTCAGCCGCCCAGCAGCCGGTGCAGTGGAGATTGCAGGCGCTGGTGGGGTCCAGAAGGATGGCCCAGGGGATGTTGCAGTTGTACTCCGCCCGGAATTTCTCCTGAATGGGCCAGCCGATGATGTTGGCGTTGAGGAAGAAATTCTGGAAAGTGGCTTTCAGTACGTCGTTGTCCACGTCCCGGAAGATGTTCATGATGAGCCGGTACATGTTGTTGGAGGGGTCATTGATGACCGTGCGGAAGGCGTCCCGCTGGGGCTCGAAGCTGTCCGGCCCGGTGCCCGCCAGCTTGTCCACCCACTCCATCAGCTTGGGCAGATTCTTCTCGGGGTCCTTCTCGATGTAGTGGAAGGCTGTCTTCAGCCCGAGGGTGGTGAGGGTTTTGGAAATCATGGCGCTTCTCCTTTTTCTATCTGTATTTCTCTGTCTGGCAGGTTCTGCCGGAAAGGTCCGGCCTCTCCGAAGGGGCCGGGCTGTGTGTCAAAAAAGATGCTTTGCATCTTTTTTGAGAAGGGCTTCGCTTCGCTCTGCGCCTCGGTTGTGCGCCTTAGGCGCACAATTCGACGCTCGCTCCGCGCAATGTGTTTTTCCCACGTACACGCCGCAGGAAAAACGATTTCATTTTATTTGCCGCCTGCGGGCGGCAAACTCTTGCAGAGGGCTTTTTTGACAGTCTGCGGAGTGTCAGATTACGTGGTACGCCTTCAGCAGTTTTTCGATATCGGTGCCCGCCAGCTTCTTCAAAGCCTCGTGGAGGACCAGCTTTTCTTTCAGGCCCAGGTCCATCTCCGTGATGGCCTTGCCGTCCCGGAGCTTTACGGTGGCGTCCAGCAGATCCCGGACGTCGTAGGTGCTGCCCCAGACCTCGGGGACGCCCCGGTCCACATTCAGGAGGGTATAGACCGCCTCCATGCCGGTGCGCATGGAGTATTCGGTGGTGAAGATGGTGTCCCGGGCGGTCTCGGCAAACTGGCCAACGAAGGCGAAGTTCACCGCGCCGTCAGGCACCACTTTGGGCCGGTCGGTGTCGTTGCGGGGCATGAAGAAGGCGTCGATATAGGGCATCATCACGGGAACCGTGTTGGCGCTGGTGGAGGCCAGCTCCTCGATCTGGTCCTCGGGCACCCCCAGATGGTACAGCCACTCCATGCAGATCTCCTTGCCGGTACACTCCCGCATGGGCTTCTTCACGTAGTCGCCGGGCACATCGCTGAACAGGGCGTACACCCACACCAGACAGTGGTCCTTGGGCTGGGCCCGGAACTGGGGCTGGCGGTTGATGGTCCAGCTGAGGAGCCAGGAGGAGTCCTTCACCGTCACGATGCCGCCGGTGACCACGCCGCCGGAGAAGGGGTCCCGCTTGCAGATATTGGTAATATAGGGGATGATCCGCTGGTCCAGAGTCTCCACGGTGGCGCTCATCCAGTTGGTCTGCTCGGGGTCATAGCAGAACTTGTCCGGGTTGCCGAAGGCAGGGTCCTGAGCGGCGATCTTCCGCCACATGTCCCAGCCGCCGCCGGGTTTGATCTCGGTGTTGTAGGGAGCGGGGGCGTTCTGACTGCCCATGGAGGAGTTTTCCACACAGCCGCCGTTGGTGATAAAGACCAGATCGTCCTCCGTCAGGTCCACGAAGTCCTGACCGCCCTCCCGCAGCAGCTCGATGCGCCTGGCAAGCTTCCGCTCGGGGCGGATGTCAAATTCCACGTTGACCACTTTGGTGTTGTAGTGGAACTGGACGCCGTGGTCCTCCAGATACTTGACCATGGGGAGGATCATGGACTCATACTGGTTGTACCGGGTGAAGCGCAGGGCCTTGAAGTCGGGCAGGCCGCCGATATGGTGGATATAGCGCTTGATATACCGCTTCATCTCCAGAGCGCTGTGCCAGTTCTCAAAGGCGAACATGGTGCGCCAGTAGAGCCAGAAGTTGCTGTTCAGCACCTCATCGTCAAAGAAGTCGGTGATGCGCTTGTCGTACAGGTCCTCGTCCGGGGTGAAGAACAGCTTCATGATCTCCATGGCCGCCTTGTCGGAGACGGCGAACTGTCCGTCGGTGTGGGCGTCCCGGCCCCGGTCCACGGTGGCGCGGCAGAGGGAGTAGTTGGGGTCCTTCTTGTTCAGCCAGTAGTACTCGTCCAGAACGCTGACTCCCTCGGTCTCGATGGAGGGGATGGAGTGGAACAGGTCCCACATGACCTCGAAGTGGTTGTCCATCTCCCGGCCGCCCCGCATGACGTAGCCCACGTTCTCAAACTTCCATCCGTCGCAGGCCCCGCCGGGGGTGGGGTCCTTCTCGAAGATGTGGACGCGCTCGCCCTTCATCTGGCCGTCCCGGACCAGATAGCAGGCGGCGGTGAGGGCCGCCAGGCCGGTGCCGATGATATAGGCGGATTTGCGGTCGACGCCCTCGGGTTTCTGGGGACGGGCAAAGGCCTCGTAGTTGCCGCTGGAATAATACATGAAAAACATCCTTTCAAATTTTTGTTGTTGTGCGGTGTTCCGCTTGATGGGCCTATCATAAAAGTATTCCCGGTTTTTCTCAATAGGCAGAATGCCTCGCGTGATGAAAATTTCAACACGCGAGGCATTCTGCCTAGGGCTTGTTTGAAAAAAGGAGGAAGTAGTGCTAAAACAACAAAATAGCGATGGAGGCGAGGTAAATAAAAGCGAGGAAAGAAGCATCCAACTTGTCATACCTTGTGGCGATCCTGCGAAACCATTTGAGCTTTTGGAAGAAGCACTCAACCAAATGGCGCTCTTTATAGAGCCACCAATCTACCGGCCATGGATCAGAAACATTGCTCTGAGGCGGGATCACATA
>JAAZZJ010000471.1 GCA_014237695.1 Oscillospiraceae bacterium
TGGCGGCAAGACGGAGACGGTGGAGCTGACCATCCCCGAGGGCTACAGCGTCAAGCAGATCATCGAGCTGATGGCGGAGAACGGCGTGGGCACCGTGGAGAAGCTCACGGACACCGCCGCCAACTACAAGTTTGAGAACTACGTCTTTGTGGACAACGACAACCTGGGTGACGCCAGCCGTCTGGAGGGCTACCTGTTCCCGGATACCTACGAGTTCTACGTGGGTGCCCGGCCGGAGCTGGCTTTCAACTCCATGCTCAGCAACTTCAACAAGAAGGTCTACGGCAACGACGAGCTGGAGGAGCTGTACGAGGCCTCCGCCTATCCCTTCGAGGAGATCATCACCATTGCCTCCCTGATCGAGAAGGAGACCGACGGCTCCGACCGGTCCAACATTTCCTCGGTCATCCGCAACCGTCTGGAAAACGAGGGGGAGACCGGGCATTTGCTCCAGATCGACGCCTCCCTGGTCTACGCCGCCGGACGGCCCATCACCCAGGCGGACTACACCTCTCTGGACAGTCCCTACAACCTCTACCAGCACACAGGACTGCCCCCCACGCCCATCTCAAACCCCGGCCTGGCCTCCATCAAGGCGGCACTGAACCCGGCGGAGACCAACTACTATTTCTACGTCCTGAACCCCGAGACCAAGAAGCATGTGTTCAGCGAGACCCTGAACCAGCACAACAAAGCGGTTGCCGAGGCGTCCGAGGCCGCTGCCAGGATTGCCGCCGCGGGCGAGGGGAACTAAGCGATATGGGGGAAAGAAAAAAGCCGGAGCTGCTGTGTCCTGCCGGGGACATGGAGCGGCTGCGGATGGCGGTACTCTACGGCGCGGACGCAGTGTACCTGGCGGGAGAGAGCTTCGGGATGCGCTCCTTCGCGGGGAATTTCTCCCGGGAAGAACTTCCGCAGGCTGTGGAATTTGCCCACAGCCGTGGAGTCCGGGTTCACGTGACGGTGAACACCATGCCCCGGAACGGGGAGGTGGAAAAGCTGCCGGAATGGCTGGAATTTCTGGACAGCGTGGGGGTGGATGCGCTGATTGCGGCGGATCTGGGGACCTTCACCCTGGCGGGGCGGTACGCCCCCCGGTGTGAGCGCCACGTCTCCACCCAGGTCAGCGTGGCAAACTATGCCGCCGCCCGGGCGTGGTACGACCTGGGGGCGAAGCGGGTCATCCTGGCCCGGGAGCTGAGTCTGGAGGAGATTCGGACAATCCGGTCCAAAACGCCGGAGGATCTGGAGCTGGAGGCCTTTGTTCACGGGGCCATGTGCGTCAGCTACAGCGGGCGGTGCCTGCTCTCGAACTATATGACCGGGCGGGACAGCAACCGGGGCGCCTGCGCCCAGCCCTGCCGCTATCAATACTACCTTATGGAGGAAAAACGGCCCGGGGAATATTTCCCTGTATTCGAGGACGGGGCGGGGACCTATATCATGAACTCCCGGGATATGTGCATGATCGATCACCTGGACGATCTGGCGGAGGCGGGCCTCAGCAGCCTGAAGATCGAGGGCCGGGCCAAGAGCGCCTACTATGCCGCCATTGTTACCGGCGCATACCGCCATGTCCTCGACGATGTCTGGGCGGGACGTCCCGCCGATCCCGTTTGGCGGGATGAGGTGGAGAAGGTCAGCCACCGGCATTACGCGGCGGGGTGGTCGTTTCTATTCGATACCCCGGGGGCTTCTCGCCCCCGGACCCCTCGG
>JAAZZJ010000472.1 GCA_014237695.1 Oscillospiraceae bacterium
AGGCTCAGGAACGCCGCCGATCCTACGCTGCCCCAGGAGAAGGAGTTTGTCACCGAGGGCGACCGGTATACCGCCGTGGCCACCTACTCCGGCACCGCGACCAGCAGCTATGTCACCGGCTACACGGTGACGGCAAAATATGTGGGTACCGGGATCCACCAGCTCCGGCTATACCGAAGTCACGGATAATCTCTATTACAAAGACGGCTCCCTTGGTACGCTGGAGATCCCCGCCATCGGCCTGACCGTTGACATCTTCGAAGGTACGGACGCCGCCACCCTGAAGCGAGGCGCGGGCCACTTCGAGGATACCAGTATCTGGGACGGCAACGCAGGGTTCGCGGCCCACAACCGGGGTGCAAATTCCTACTTTGGGAAAATTCACACCCTGGAGCTGGGCGACAGGATCACGCTGACCACCAGGCTGGGGACCCGCACCTACGAGGTGACAAGCGTCTCCAAGGTCAGCGAGACGGACCGCAGCGCCCTCGCCGCCTCCCAGTCCAACGTGATCACCCTTTACACCTGCGTCCGGGATGAGCGTGACTTCCGCTGGTGCGTCACCGGGCAGGAAATTGTGTAAATTGCTTCGTTTGGGCGGCTTTTCTTCTCTATAGGTTTACAGATGTTCCGCTGGACTTGTAGCAATTTCTTCGGTATTGTAGTGCTTGCAAAGCAGCAAACCATTACAATGCGAGGAGGAACAGTTATGAGCAGAAGAAAAGAGATCGCCCTGGTAACGGCGGGCATCCTGGCGGGGATCGCTGTCAGCGGTCCCGCGACACAGGCGGCAGCGGGACTCATGGCCAACCCCAGCAGCCAGCGGTTCTATGTCAATGAGCAGCGCATACCCCTGGAAGCCTATGAGATCAACGGCAGCAACTACGTCAAGCTCCGGGACATCGGGCAGGCGGTGGACTTCGGCGTCACCTACGATGCCAAAACCAACACCGTCACCATCCACCCGGACGAACCCTACGAAATGGAGGTGAGCGGCCCGGTAGGCCCCCTGCCGGAAGCCACCTGCGACTGGAGCCAGTTCGACCAGCCGGAGCTGCCGAAAGCGGAAGTCCGGAGGTTCAACGATCCGGACGGCGATTACATCTTTATCCGCAACCTGTATGAGACACGCCGGATGCTCTACAGCCTCTACAACGCCATGGGCGAGGATGAGTGGATCATGCAGAGCGGCAGCCCACGGATGCGGGGGGATGGAACGCCCTGGGTACACATCCACCTGACGCTCCCGAAGGATAAAATCGGTACACCCTTCTGGCCCTGGCGGGAGGAAGCTGTCCCGGAGGTACTGCACGCCTGCCCAGGCGGGGACTACTACCTGGAGGTCTGGGATGTATTTGCGGATGGAATTTTCCTGAGAACGGAATACAATCTGCGCTAAAATAACGCAGAATACGAGACAGGCGGTGTGTCCTTAGAGGGCACACCGCCTCACTATATCCTAAAACTATAGGAGGAATCAATATGAAACGAAGAATCCTGGCCCTGTTCCTGACACTGGTCACAGTGTTGGGAATGCTCCCTGCTCCCGCCCTGGCAGCCTCCAGCGAGGAGGAAGCTTTGGGCGAGATCAAGATATTCTCAGACGGCACAGCACTGGACTATCTCTCCATCAACGGCGCCGCCCGGACGCAGAAGTATGCCCGGCCCACCATCAAGCATTCTACTTATTGCAGCTACGAGCTCTATGTCCGCG
>JAAZZJ010000473.1 GCA_014237695.1 Oscillospiraceae bacterium
AACTAAACATATTCGTCCCTGCGGACGGTGTGTTTGAATATGGAATTGTTGATGAATGGACAAGAATAATATCGAATTGGTCTGTTGCAATTGTTTCCGCGTTAGGATTTCCGGCAGCTCCGCCTCCAGTGAGGCGGCGTCCGGGTGGCTGTGGGGTGTATAGGCGGCAAAATCGCAGCGGCGCAGCAGGCTCTTCCGCCGGACCTCCGGCAGGTAAGCCAGAAGCAGCTTTCCCTGAGAGGTGCAGTGGAGGGGCAGGCGGGAGCCCTTCTCCGACACCACCCGCAGGTCGCTGTGGGCATCGGCGCAGTCCAGCACCAGCACCTCCTCCCGATCCAGCGCGGCGATGGACACCGTCTCCCCGGTCTCCTCCGCCACCCGGCGCATGGGACCCGCCGCCGCCTCCAGCACGTTCCACCCCCGGCTGACCACGCAGCCATACTCGAACAGCCGCACCCCCAGCCGGTACCGCCCGTCCTCCCCGGACTGCTCCACCACCGCGCTTGGCCGCATGGCCGACAGCAGGCCGTGGACGGTGGCCTTGGGGATGCCGGTGCGCCGGGACAGCTCTCCCAGAGTGAGAGGCCCCCGGGCCTGGGCCAGACAAGCCAGCAGGTCCATGGCCTTGCACACCGACCGGACTTGCCCCGGCTCCCGGCCCGTGGCCGGACGCCCGGTCACCGGAAGGCCTCCAGCCGTCCGGACCGGCAGGCGATCAGCTGGGCGGCCACGCTCACCGCCACCTCCGCCGGAGTCTCCCCGCCGATGGGCAGGCCGATGGGGGCATGGACCCGCCCGATGTCCGCCTCCGTGAAGCCGTCCGCCAGCAGACGCTCCCGTGTGACGGCAATCTTCTTCCTGCTGCCGATGCAGCCGATGTATTTCGCCGGGGTCCGCAGCATCTGGGACAGCACCTCGTAGTCCCCCTGATGCCCCGGCGTCATAATGACGATATAGTCATCCCCGGTGATGGTCCCTATCCGCTCCAGCGCCTCTGGGAAGGGCCCGCAGAGCCGCGCGGCCGCCTCCGGGAAAAACTCTCTGGAAACAAGCTGCTTCCTCTGGTCATAGACCGACACCCGGAAATCCGTTATGGCGAGGATATGGGCCAGCGCCTGCGCCACATGCCCTCCGCCGAAGAGATACACGGTCCCCGCCTGGACCAGCGGCTCGGCAAAGAGTGCCGTTTCATCCTCCGCCAGCAACCCCCGGCTGCCCAGCAGGGGCTCCAGCCGTTCCATGGGAATTTCCGGCCCCCGCAGGCCCCGGGACCGGTCACAGGTCCCCATCCGCCAGCCGCTCCCGTCCATGGCGGTGACCAGCCATGAGGGGCCGGGGGCGTCCAGCAGGGCCAGCGCGTCCTCCAGCGCCGTCCGCGCCTCGCGGTCCGCCGGGTCGAAATACTGGAAGTACACCCGCACGTCTCCGCCGCAGATCATACCCACGTTGGCCACGTCCCCCGGAGCCAGCCGGTAGCTCTCGAAGCGGGATTCTTTTTTTCCCAGCAGTTCCACCGCCATCTGGGCGGCGCGGTACTCCACCGCGCCGCCGCCGATGGTGCCCAGGGTCCGGCCGTCCTCCAGCACCAGCATCCTGGCGCCCGCTCCCCTGGGGGTGGAGCCGTGGCTGGCCACGATGGCGCACAGAACGGCGGCACGGTTCGCCTCCAGCTCCCGGAGCAATGTGGTGAAAAGC
>JAAZZJ010000474.1:0-232 GCA_014237695.1 Oscillospiraceae bacterium
TTTGATCGGACGGTCTGAGGAACGATGAATGTAACAGTGATCGGCGCGGGGCTGGCGGGGAGCGAGGCGGCGTGGCAGCTGGCTCAGAGAGGCTTCCACGTCACCCTGCGGGAAATGAAGCCTCAAAAAATGTCCCCCGCTCACCATACCAGCGCTTTCGCGGAGCTGGTCTGCTCCAACTCCCTGCGGGGCGCGGGGCTGGAAAACGCCGTGGGGCTCCTCAAGGAGGAGC
>JAAZZJ010000474.1:242-1694 GCA_014237695.1 Oscillospiraceae bacterium
GCGCCGGTTGGGAAGCATCATTCTGGAGGCGGCGGACACCACCAGGGTTGAAGCCGGAGGCGCGCTGGCGGTGGACCGCCACGGGTTCGCGGAGTATGTGACCCGGGCCCTTCGGGAGCATCCCAACATTACCGTGGAAGAGGGCGAGGTCACGGAACTCCCGGAGGGGGAGGTGCTGGTGGCTACCGGGCCCCTGACCAGCGATGGACTGGCGGACTATCTGGCGAAGCTCACCGGCGGGGAGGAGGCGGCCCTGCACTTCTTTGACGCCGCCGCGCCTCTGGTGAGCTTTGAGAGCATCGACATGTCCCGGGCGTGGTTCGCCAGCCGGTATGACAAGGGCACGGCGGACTATGTGAACTGCGCCATGGAGAAGGAGGAATATCTGGCCTTCTGGCGGGAGCTGTGCGATGCGCAGGAGGCGGAGGTCCACGGTTTCGAGGACAGAAACGTCTTCGAGGGCTGTATGCCCGTGGAGGTCATGGCCCGGCGGGGTGAGGACACCCTGCGGTATGGGCCGCTGAAGCCAAGGGGGCTCAGGGATCCGTCTACGGGGCGGGAGCCTTATGCGGTGGTACAGCTGCGGAAGGACAACGCCGAGGGGTCCATCTATAATCTGGTGGGCTTCCAGACCCATTTGAAGTTCGGGGAGCAGAAACGGGTGTTTTCCATGATCCCGGCGCTGCGAAACGCGGAATATGTGCGGTATGGGGTCATGCACCGGAATACGTATCTGGATTCGCCCCGGCTGCTGGACCGGTATTACCGGCTGAAAAGTCTGCCGCGCATTACCTTCGCCGGACAGATGACCGGGGTGGAGGGATATGTGGAGTCCGCCGGTTCCGGGTTTCTGGCGGCGGTGGAGCTGGCGAGACGGCTGGAGGGGAGGGCTCCGGTTGACTTCCCCAGGGAGACCGCGCTGGGGGCGCTGAGCCTGTATATCTCCGATGAGACGGTGAAGGATTTCCAGCCGATGAACATCAATTTTGGCATTATCTCGCCGCTGGGGTACAGGGTCAAAGGGAAACGGAACAAAAATCAGGAGATTTCTCAGAGGTCCCTTGCAATTATTGAGAAACTGAAACCGGAGATTTTGATTTAATTGTCAAGGAGCGATGCAGCAGCCCTTTGGGCAGCCCGGCTGTGCTGGTCTGGTACCTGACCCGGGCATCGACTTGCTTTCGTACATGACAACGCGGAGGTTTGTCTTCCCTCAAATGGATTACGAAAACGGGGGGAAGTTGCTGCGAGTAGGGCAACGGAGGAGCAAAAAATTTTTGACACGAACAATATATTCGTATATATACGCATATATCGTTTGTATCAATAGGGGGAGAAAATTTTTTGATTATTTTGGCAGAGCGGCTGAAACAGCTCCGAAGTGAACACCGGCTGACACAGCAGAATGTGGCGGACCGTTTAGGGGTCAAGCTGCGGACGTATCAGTATTAT
>JAAZZJ010000475.1 GCA_014237695.1 Oscillospiraceae bacterium
TTTCGGGCAGATCCCTGAACTGGTGGCAGGGGCGCTGGATAAGATCCCCAGCCGCAGCCATCCCGCCATGGAGGACATTCTGGATGCGGACCGGTCAGCCCGGGAATGTGTGAGAGAGGCTGCAAAATGATAGACCTGGGAATGCCTGCATTAATCGAGCTGCCGGAACCGGAGGACTGTGGGGCGCTGTGCCAGGAGCTGGGACTGCAGTTTGTTGAGCTGAACATGAATCTGCCCCAGTACCAGCCGGACCGGATCGACAAAGACCGCCTGAGAAAGATTCGTGAGGAGTACGGCATATATTTTACCATCCATCTGGATGAGAACCTGAATCCGGCGGATTTTAACCACTTTATCGCCCAGGCATACCTTCGGACGGCGGAGGATGCCATTGCGCTTGCAAAGCAGGTGGATATCCCGGTGCTGAATATGCACTTGTCCCGGGGCGTATACTTTACCATGCCGGAGAAAAAGATTTTTCTCTTCGACACCTGCCGGGAGAGGTATCTGGCGGCGATGAGGAATTTCCGGGACCGCTGCGAGGAGGCCATTGGGCCGGCGGCGGTTAAGATCTGGGTGGAAAACAGCAGCGGATTTACAGACTTTCACATGGAGGCATTAGATCTGCTGCTGGAGAGCCCCGTGTTTGCGCTGACCTTCGATATCGGGCACGACCACGGTATCGGGGGCCGGGACGAGGCTGTGATCCTCCGGCGGCGGGAGCGGCTGAGCCACTTCCATTTTCACGACGCGCTGGGGAAGAAGAACCATCTTCCGCTGGGCGCGGGGGAGATCGATCTGGAGAAATATTTTGCTCTGGCGGAGGCACAAAAGGGCCGGGCTGTCCTGGAAACCAAGACTGTTTCGGGGTTGCGGGAATCGGTCCGGTGGGTCCGGCGGAGCGCGTGGGCCGGATGATATTTCACCGTGCGGCGTCAGCGCTGCGGGGACCGTCCTCTGGAGGATTATTGTGAAAACCATTCCCGGCGGCCGGAAGGGCCGCAAGAAAAACGACCCGGCGAGGTGAAACTATGTATATTGTGTTAGCCATTCTTCTTTTCGGAATTTTGATCGCCGCCCACGAGTGGGGCCACTTCATAGCCGCACGGCTGTGCGGCGTTACCGTCCACGAGTTTGCCATCGGTATGGGACCGCAGGTCTGGCATAAGGATGGGAAAAAGGGGACAAAATTTTCCCTCCGCGCTCTGCCTATCGGGGGCTTCTGCTCCATGGAGGGCGAGGAGGAGGACTCCGACGACCCCCACAGCCTTTCCCGGCAGGGCTTCTGGAAAAAAGTCCTGGTCTTTGCCGCCGGGGCCATGATGAATCTGCTGGTGGGGATGCTCATCATCCTGATCCTCAACTTTCAGGCGGCGGCTTTCGCGGTGCCTACGGTGGCGGGGTGTGCCCCGGAGTTCGAGGCGGTGAACGGCGGGGCGCTGCTGGAGGGGGACGAATTTTACTCCATCAACGGTTCCCGGGTATATCTGCCTAGTGATATCGATCTGCTGCTGATGGTTGCCAACCGGGAGCCCATCGATCTGGTGGTGCTGCGGGACGGGGAGAAGGTGTCCTTTTCCGGACTGAAGGTAGGGACCTTCAGCGACAGCGAGGGCGGGAGTTATGAAGGGTACGGCTTCTACCGCACCGCAAAGGTAAAGGAGGCCACCTTCGGTACGCGGCTGCAATA
>JAAZZJ010000476.1 GCA_014237695.1 Oscillospiraceae bacterium
GCGAGACTGGCGCCGTCCGCTGCTATTGTCAGGCGGTTGCCCTGAACAGGCAGGCTGCACAGGAAACGAATGGAGGACCGGTACTGCCGCACGAAAGCCTCATACAGCATGCGGATCGTCTCCTCGCTGCAGTCCTCCGGCAGCATCCGCTGGATGCAGGAAATGCTCAGGCTCTGCTTCAAGATGCAGATGATGACCAGATAGGCCAGATGCACCCGGGAATACCGCTTCTTCACCGGAGGAGGCATCACCTTCATACGCACATAGTTGTTGATGATGCTGGCGGTAATGGCCTTTTCCTCTCCATACCGGTCCAGAGGCGAAAGATACCGGGTCAGCAGCAGAATTACCTGATCCATATACAAATCCAGCTGTGGCAGGCTCTCCCAGTCCGGCAGGTCAAACTGCGCCAGCTTGTTCAGCCATTCCGACAGGCGTTGTGCGGGATCTCCTTTTCCGTTGAGCATACACATCCGCTCCCTTTCCTTTTTTCTGCCACAAGTATAGCGGATTCCGGCGTATAATGCAATATGAAAAATCAAAAAATAATTTGGCCGGCAGGCTTGACATATCTGCCGGAACGGGGTATACTGATATTAATTATTAGATAGACTGATTCTCGAAATCAGAGAAAGGGGTATCAAATGGCAGCTGAAAAAATCAAGCGCAGCCAAACCAGGGGCGAGGAGATCGCCAACACCATATCGCACGGGCTGGGAGCAGTTCTTGCTCTGGCAGGAGCGGTGCCGCTGGCGGTGCGGGGAATACTGTCCGGCTCCGTAAAAACCGGGTTCAGCCTGACGGCCTACGGCGTGAGTCTGGTCCTGCTCTACACCGCTTCGGCGGTCTATCACGGCGTTCGGAATCCGGAAATCAAGCGGGCTCTGCGCATCATGGACCACTGTTCCATTTTTGTGCTGATCCTGGGAACCTATGTGCCCATGTCCCTGCTGGTAGTGGGCGGGCGGACTGGCTGGATGCTGTTTCTGACCAACACCACTCTGGCGGTGGTGGGTATTGTACTCAATACCATTGATCTCAAGCGCTTTGACAAAGTGTCTCTGGCACTTTACGCCCTGATGGGATGGCTGGTGGTAGTGGCGATGAAGGCCATCATAGCCACTCTGCCGCCCCTGGGACTGGGACTGCTGACGGCGGGCGGCGTGGCCTATACCGCCGGGATCGTCTTCTACAAATCCCAGGGAAAGTATATGCACTTTGTCTGGCACCTGTTTGTGCTGGCGGGGAGCGTTCTGCAGTTTTTCTGCATTGCGCTGTACTGCCTGCCCTGACAGGCAAGAGGACAAAAAGTCTGCCCAAGTCAATGCAGCTGGCATTGACTTGGGCAGTTTTGCATTGGCCTGTGTGCGCCTTACCGGGTCAGAATACCGCAGGCAGCGCCGATTTTTCCTCCGGCGGCGAGCCTTGCTTTTGCCCGGCGCTGCAGAGAGGTGCGTTCCGGCAGTGCTTTCACCGGCAGAGGCTCCTCGCTGCCGAAGAGCCAGCGGTAAAAGTCCGGGGCATCCTCCTCCACCGCGTAGAGGCGGTAGTCTCCGGCAAAGCAGCGGATGCCGGACCCCTCCGGCAGCAGTTCCGCCAGCGCGGGAGCCAGCAGCCAGGTGCCGCACAGTACGGCCCGGGGCGGTCCCTGATGGCAGAGAGCATGTCCC
>JAAZZJ010000477.1 GCA_014237695.1 Oscillospiraceae bacterium
AAACAACAACAACAACAACAACAACGCCATGCGGAAACGTTGAACTCGTGCTTTGGATTTGTCTTTATGGTAGGGAAGGGTGGTGTGGGGCGGACGGGGGATGTGGTGGAGAATTCCAGCCGCTACACCCTGTCTCATCTCTGGGAAGTCATCGGGGACTTCGGCCAGCGCTCCATGCGGGGCAACGGCGTGATCTATCCCTACTGGGAGAACGCCGCACGTCTGACAGAGGATTACGCCGCGCTTCTGCTGATGCTGGCGGTGCTGTCCGCCCTGTGTCCGCTGGCCTTTGTTCTGGTGCTGGCCATTCGTGACATCCGCCGTGCCTACCGCTTTGCCAAGGTCAAGATTCCGGAAAAGGTGGAGGAGACCATGGAAAGGCGCAAGGAGGAGCGGCTGGAAAAGATTTATGAAAAGAAAGCGGGAGGGGAATAAGCAATGGCGGACCTGAGCCTGCGCAAGGTAAAAAAAATATACGACAACACGGTGGTGGCGGTGCAGGCCTTTGACCTGGAGATTGCCGACAAGGAGTTCATCGTGCTGGTAGGTCCCTCCGGCTGCGGAAAGTCCACCACCCTGCGGATGGTGGCCGGGCTGGAGGATATCACCGAGGGGGAAATCTACATCGGGGGCCGGAAGGTCAACACCGTTCCGCCCAAGGACCGGGATATCGCCATGGTGTTCCAGAACTACGCCCTATACCCCCATATGACGGTGTACGACAACATCGCCTACGGCCTGAAGCTGCGGAAATTTCCCAAGCGGGTTATCGACCAGAAGGTCCGTGAGGCGGCGGAGATCCTGGATATCTCGGAGCTGCTCAAGCGGAAGCCTAAGGCGCTCTCCGGCGGCCAGCGCCAGCGCGTTGCCATCGGCCGGGCCATCGTCCGGGAGCCCCAGGTATTCCTGATGGACGAACCCCTCTCCAACCTGGACGCCAAGCTCCGCAACCAGATGCGTTCTGAAATCCTCAAGCTGCGCCAGAAGGTGAACACGACCTTCATCTATGTCACCCATGACCAGACCGAGGCCATGACGCTGGGAGACCGGATTGTCATCATGAAGGAGGGCTTCGTTCAGCAGGTGGGCACGCCCCAGGAGGTGTTCCACCACCCGTCCAACCTCTTTGTGGCAGGCTTCATCGGCACGCCTCAGATGAATATTTTCGATGCCCGGCTGATCCGGGAGGACGACCGCTACTTTGTGGAACTGAGCGGTCTCCGCGTGGAGCTGTCCCCGGAGAAGTCCGCCCGGCTGCTGGCCGGGGATGTGAACTCCCAGCCGGTGAAGCTGGGGCTGCGGCCGGAGCATCTGAGCCTTACGGAGGAGGATAATGCCGTCTATGCCGCCGTGGATGTGTCGGAGATGATGGGCAGCGCGGTGCATATCCATGTCAGTGCCTGCGGGCAGGATGTGGTTATCGTGGTCCCCCTCAGTGAGGAGGAGGAGACGGAGAACCTGCCCATAGGACTGCCGGTGCGTTTTACCTTCCGGGGCAGCGCGGCCCACGTCTTTGACGTGGAGACCGGTCACAATCTGGAGTATCCTCAGAAGGTTGAACCGGAGGAAGAAGCGCCTCCCGCCGCGCCCGCGCCGGAGGATACGCCTCCGGCGGACCAGCCTGCGGAGGAAGCCTCTGCCCCAGAGGAGCCTCCTGTTCC
>JAAZZJ010000478.1 GCA_014237695.1 Oscillospiraceae bacterium
AATTCTGCTTTATATTCCATGTCCCAGATCTTCACATCTCCATCCAAGCTCCCAGACACAACCCTCTTGCCATCTGGAAAGACAGCAAGTGGTGGAGCGCCAAGAAGAAACAGCCCACCAAGGCCATTGTCGCGGCCCTCTTAAAAGACGGGCGGGCAAGGCTCACCGGCTGCTACTCGGAAAAAACCGGAAAAACCTATGACGCGGATGTGCTTTTGGAGGATACCGGCGAGTATGTGAACTTCAAGCTGGACTTTGGCCAGCGGAAAGGAGGCTCGTGATGAAGCTGTCGCTGCTGGAACAGGAAACGGTTCTCCTTTATAACCAGGCCGAGTCTGCGGCAGAGGTCTATACCCATGACCCCAAGCTGATGAAGAAGCTGGAGAAGCTGGCGGAAAAATACCCGGAGCAGATCATCAAGAAGGACGACCACAACTTCATTGTCCCCAAACGCTGCGTATCGGTCCGGGAGCCGTACAGCGAAAAGCGGCGCAAAGCCGCCAGTGAACGGGCCAGGGCCGCAGGCTATAAGCCGCCGTTGAAATCCTCCTCCGGTCAATAAGCATGGGCGGGAATGTCTTTGAAACGGTAAAGCAGTCCATCAGTACCAGAGAAGCGGCGGAACACTATGGAATCGAGGTAAAGCGGAACGGCATGGCCTGCTGTCCCTTTCACGATGACAGGACGCCCAGCATGAAATTAGACCGCCGCTTTCACTGTTTCGGCTGCGGGGCGGACGGTGATGTGATCGACTTTGCCGCCAGACTTTATAACCTCTCCCCCAAAGAGGCGGCGGAAAAACTGGCCCAGGATTTTGGCCTGCTCTATGACAGCCAGGCGCCCCCGAAGAAAACCTATGTCCGTCAAAAGTCAGAAGCGCAGAAGTTCCGGGAATCAAAGCAGCGGTGTTTCCGCGCGCTGGCAGACTACGCCCATCTGCTGCGGGGCTGGGAAACCGGCCTTGCGCCCCTGACCCCAGAGGATGAACCGCACCCCCTTTTTGTGGAGGCGCTGCACCAAAAGGACTATGTGGAGTATCTTCTGGACTTTCTGATGGAGGATGGCATCGAGGAACAAAAAACATGGATTGCAGAACACCTAACAAAAATCATGGATTTGGAAAGGAGAAACAAGGAAATGGCAGAGAAACCCACCAACCGGGAGCGATTGCGGGAAATCACCGAGGGCATTGAGCAGAACATCAAGGAACTGTTTGAGAGCGAAAAGTATATGCGCTATCTGTCGGTGATGTCCCGGTTCCACCGCTACTCGGTCAATAATACCATGCTGATCTATATGCAGAAGCCGGACGCGACCCTTGTGGCTGGCTATAACAAGTGGAAGAACCAGTTTGAGCGCCATGTGAAGAAGGGCGAGCGCGGCATCACTATCATCGCGCCCACCCCCTATAAGAAGAAAATCGAGGAGCAGAAGCTGGACCCGGACACCCACGCGCCAATGCTGGACGCAAACGGCAGGGTGGTCATGGAGGAAAAAGAGGTGGAAATCCCGCTGTTCCGTCCGGTCAAGGTCTTTGATGTGAGCCAGACGGACGGAAAGCCCCTGCCCTCCCTGGCGGCGGACCTGTTCGGGAATGTCCGGCACTTTGAGGCGTTTATGGAGGCGC
>JAAZZJ010000479.1 GCA_014237695.1 Oscillospiraceae bacterium
TCTCCGCCTGCCCCGGCTGATCCTGGCAGCAGGCATCGGTGTGAGCCTCTCCACCTGTGGCGTAGTTATGCAGGCAATCGTGAAGAACCCGCTGGCGGACCCATACATTCTGGGGATTTCCTCCGGCGCGTCCCTGGGCGCTACGCTGGCTATTATGGTAGGTGTGGGGGCTGTGTTCGGCGGGAACTCCATCGGCATTATGGCCTTCCTGGGTGCGTTCGGCGTGTCGCTCCTGGTGGTGGGGCTGGCGAATGTTGGCAGCCGGGCCAATTCTGTGAAGCTGCTGCTGGCAGGCATGGCGGTCAGCAGCGTGTGCAGTGCTTTCTCCAATTTCATTGTCTACATCGCCCATGACCGGGAGGGGATGCAGACGGTGACCTATTGGATGATGGGCTCCCTGGCGGGAGCTACCTGGGAACGGGACGCCGCAGTGCTACTGGTGGCAGTTCTGGGCGCGGGATTCTTCTGGACGCAGTACCGGAATCTGAACCTGATGCTACTGGGGGATGAGAATGCCATCACGCTGGGGACAGACCTTCACCGCTGGCGGCAGCTGTACCTGCTGGTGTCGGCGGCTATGGTGGGCTTCGCGGTCTATTCCGCCGGGATGATCGGCTTTGTGGGGCTGGTGGTGCCCCATGTGGTGCGGATGATTTTCGGCACGGACCACAAGAAGCTGATCCCCCTGTGTGCCCTGGCGGGAGCGGTGTTCCTGGTGTGGGCGGACGTGGCCTGCCGGGTACTCATCAAGGGCACGGAGCTGCCGATCGGTATTCTGACCTCTATGATCGGCGCGCCCTGCTTCATCTATCTGATGGCGAGAAAGAAGTACGGCTTTGGAGGTGGTGACTGATGAGGGTGGAAGCAAAGGCTGTAGAGTCTCTTCTCAATGGCAGCCACATCCTCAAAGGCATCGATCTGGACATCGGCGACCGGGAGCTGGTGGGGGTCATCGGCCCTAACGGCAGCGGTAAATCCACCCTGCTCAAGTGTATCTACCGGGTGCTGAAGCCTACGGGCGGCGCTGTTTATCTGGATGGCAGGCCCCTGGATAGCTACCCGTACCGGGAATCCGCCCTGCGTGTAGCCGTGGTGGCCCAGCATAACTACTATAATTTTGATTTCTCCGTCCGGGATGTCGTCTTAATGGGCCGTGCGCCCCACAAGCGGGCCCTGGAGCGGGACAACGCGGAGGATTTTCGGATCGTGGCGGAATCTCTGGAAACGGTGGGGATGACCGCGTTCGCGGACCGGTCTTTCTCCACCCTTTCCGGCGGAGAGCAGCAGCGGGTGATCCTGGCCCGCGCCTTGGCGCAGCGGACGCCATGCCTGATTTTGGACGAACCTACCAACCATCTGGATATCAAGTACCAGCTTCAGCTGATGGACCTGGTGCGGGGCCTGGACCGGACGGTCATTGCCGCCGTCCACGACCTGAATATCGCCGCCATGTACTGTGACCGGCTGTATGCTGTGAAGGACGGCAGGATCGTGGGCCAGGGCGCACCGGAGAAGCTGCTGACGCCGGATTTCATCCGGGAAGTCTATGAGGTGGATGCTCGGGTCATGACGGACGGGGACAGCGCGCTGCACATCCTGTTCCATCCCGGCAAGGGGAGAAAGGAG
>JAAZZJ010000480.1 GCA_014237695.1 Oscillospiraceae bacterium
ACGCTGAAAAGCGACTTTATCCTCTCCCTCATGGAGCTGATTGTGGGCGGCAAGGCCGGGTTGGAGCCGGTGGAGAAAACGGTGGTGGACCGCTGCGTCCATATGGTCTACCGGGAGTACCTGCAAGACCCCCGGCCTGAGAAAATGCCGGTGCTGGGGGACCTCCACGCGCTTCTCTGCCAGCAGCCGGAGCCGGAGGCCCAGCGGCTTGCCACGGCGCTGGAAATTTACGTTTCCGGCAGTCTGAACGTATTTAACCACCGGACCAACGTGAAAATCAACAGCCGGATCGTGTGCTATGTGATTAAGAAGCTGGGGAAACAGCTTAAAAAGTTCGGTATGCAGGTAGTCCAGGACCAGGTGTGGGGCCGGGTCAGTGAGAACCGGGAGGCCCACAAGTCCACCCGCCTCTACATTGACGAAATGCACCTGCTTCTCCGGGAGGAACAGACCGCCGCCTACACGGTGGAGATTTGGAAGCGGTTCAGAAAATGGGGCGGTATCCCCACTGGAATTACCCAAAATGTCAAGGATTTGCTTTCTTCCCGCGAAATTGAGAACATTTTTGAAAACTCCGATTTTGTGTATATGCTCAATCAGGCGGGCGGCGACCGGCAAATCCTGGCGAAGCAGCTCAATATCTCCCCTCACCAGCTTGGCTATGTGACCAACTCCAACGCTGGCGAGGGACTTTTGTTTTTTGGGAGCGTTATTATTCCCTTTGTGGACCATTTCCCGAAGGATACGGAGCTGTATGAAATCATGACCACCCGCTTGGAGGACCTTGCGGCGCAGTAAAGGAGGTGCTGACCCATAGACCCATTGCAGAGTAATGAGACGATTCAGCAGTTTATGAAGCTGCTGGAGGAAAACAACCGGCAGGGGCAGGCGCAGGATTTGTCTCTCCTGATGTTCTACATGGACGGCATGACCCGGCAATTCGAGGCTGTATCCCAGGAATTGCAGGAGGTCCGCCAGCAACTTGCCCAGGCCCAGGAATCCCCGGCGAAAAAGGCCATTGGCCGAATGGTGGAAGCCCTGGGGCACAAGGTAGAGAAGGCGCGGGAGGCTCTGGATAATCTGCGGGAGAAAATCATGGATTGCGCCAAAAATGCCGTAGAGAATTTCAAGGAGGCGGGCGTGTCGGCGCTGGATAAAGCCGTGTCCGCCATTGGCGCGAAAAACGCGCTGGAATCCTTGCAGGAGAAGATCAGCGGCATGATCGCTGATACGAAACAGAACATTGAAAAGGTGGAGAACATCGGCCATGAGCTGCGGAGCGTGGGCGGTCATTTGAAGAACGCCGGACGCGCCATGACCGGCAAGGATACGCAGACGGTGGACGGCGGGCAGGAGGGGCGTTTTCAGTCCGTGGTTTTGGCGCCCATGCGGGCCACAAAAAGTCTGCTGTCCAGCATGAATAACGCCACCCTCGCCGCTATCGGCGGGATGGAGAGTTTGGAGCTGTCAGCGGAGGCCGCACGGGAGGCGCGGGCGGAGCGTCAGGCTGAGAAAAAGCCCTCCATCCGGCAGGCATTGGCGGAGAAACGGGCGGAAGCCGCTGCCCAGCCCGCCCCCGCGCCGGATAAAGAGCATAAGACCCCGGAGGCGGCTCTATGAGCGG
>JAAZZJ010000047.1:0-9507 GCA_014237695.1 Oscillospiraceae bacterium
CCTCTGCTGGCCTGGTACGATGAGAACAAGCGAGACCTGCCCTGGCGGGGGGACCACCCGGACCCCTATCAGGTCTGGGTATCGGAGATCATGCTCCAGCAGACCCGCGTGGCGGCGGTGATGCCGTACTACCGGGCATGGATGGAGGAGCTGCCCACAGTGGAGGCGCTGGCGGCAGCGGACGAGGAGCGGCTTATGAAGCTCTGGCAGGGCCTGGGGTACTACAGCCGGGCCAGGAACCTCCAGAGAGCCGCCCGGATGATTATGGAGAATTTCGGCGGAAGATTCCCCGAGAGCCGGTCAGACCTGCTGTCCCTGCCGGGAGTGGGGGAGTACACAGCCGGAGCCGTCGCCTCCATCGCCTTCGGCCGGCAGGTGCCGGCGGTGGACGGCAACGTCCTGCGGGTGGCCGCCCGCGTGGCGGATATCCGGGAGGACATCATGGATACCAAGGTCCGCGCATCCTTCCAGGCTTTGATGGAGGCGGCCATGCCGGCGGACCGTCCCGGGATCTTCAACCAGGCCCTCATGGACCTGGGGGCTATGGTGTGCGTCCCCAAGGCCGCGCCGGAATGCAGGCGCTGCCCTCTGGCGGAGCTGTGCGAGGCCAACCGGCTGGGCGTCCAGAGCCAGCTCCCCGTGCGCCGGAAGAAGACGGCCCGGCGGGTGGAGGAGCTGACGGTCTATCTCCTGCTCCAGGACGGGAAGGCTGCTCTGCGGCAGAGGGAGGACCGCGGGCTGCTGGCGGGGCTTTGGGAGTTTCCCCACGTGCCGGGGGAACTGGAGGAGGCGAACGCCGCCGGTCCGGTGGAGAACTGGGGGCTGACGCCGCTGGAATGGAAGAAAAAGCTGCGGGCAAAGCACCTGTTCACCCATGTGGAATGGCATATGACCGGCTATCTGCTGACGGTCCGGGGAGAGCTGCCGGGCGCCGCCTGGGTTGACAGGGCCGGACTGGAGGCGCTGGCAGTACCCTCGGCCTTCGGGAAATTCCTGGAGGAGGCCCGGCGGGCGCTGGGAGAGGAGGGAGGCCGATGATCTGCACCCTCTGCCCCCGCCGCTGCGGGGCTCTGCGGACGGAGGCCTCGGGAAATGGCTTCTGCGGGATGCCGGCATTGCCGGTGGTGGCCCGGGCCATGCTCCACCAGTGGGAAGAGCCGTGCATCAGCGGGAGCCGGGGCAGCGGCGCGGTGTTTTTTTCCGGATGTGTGCTGGGGTGCGTGTTCTGCCAGAACGGGACCATCAGCCGGGGGCGGTTCGGGAAGACGGTCTCCGTCCCCCGGCTGCGGGAGATATTCCATGAGCTGATCGCCCAGGGCGCCCACAATATCAATCTGGTGAGCCCCACACCCTATGTCCCCGCCATACTGGAGGCCCTGGCAGAGCCCCTGCCGGCGCCGGTGGTGTGGAACACGGGGGGGTATGAGCGGGCGGAGACTTTGAGGATGCTGGAGGGCAAAGTCCAGATATGGCTTCCGGATCTGAAATATGCGGACAACGCCCTGGCAAGGGCCTACAGCGGCGCGGCGGACTACTTTGAGACGGCAGCTGCCGCCATACGGGAGATGCACCGCCAGGCGGGGGACTGCGTGATGGAGGACGGCCTGCTGAAGCGTGGCGTGGTCATCCGCCACCTTCTCCTGCCGGGGGCCCTGGACAACGCCAAGGCGGTGATGGACTGGGTGGCGGCATCCTTCCGGCCCGGACAGGTGCTGTTTTCTCTCATGTCCCAGTATACGCCCCAGCCGGGGGCGGAGGGCCTGCTGTCCCGCCGGGTTACGGGCGGGGAGTACCGGGCCGCGCTGGCTTACATGGAAAATCTGGGCATTCTGGACGGCTACCGTCAGGATTCATCCTCCGCCAGGGAGGAGTACACCCCGGCTTTCGACCTCAGCGGCATATAAGGAAGCGCCCCCGGAGACGGCTGTCTCCGGGGGCGCTTGTGTGACCGGCTTAGTAGTTGCTCTGCATGACGACCAGAGCCTTGCATATCTCGGCGCGGGTGATGGGGGAGGCGGGCAGCAGCATGCCGTCCCGTCCGGACAGAGCGCCCTCCTCCACCAGGATACGGAAATAGGTCAGGGCGTATTCCGGAATCTTGTCCGCGTCCGGATATCCGGACAGATCGAAGGGCTGGCCGGAGGGCAGGGCATCATCCGGCAGGATCGGGTCGGAGGGCTCCGGCGTACCGGCGGGATTTCCGCCGTTTTCCGCCTCCGGGGAACCGGAAACGACGCCGGTGGGATCGAAGGGCCCTGTTTCCTCAGGCGAGACGCCGGGAGCCTCGGGCAGCTGAGGTGTGGCCTCCTCCGGCGGTGTCTCCGTCAGCTCCAGAGCGCGGCCCAGCATGGCGGCCGCCTGGGCCCGTTCCAGAGGAGCCTGAGGAGCAAAGTGGGTTTCGTCTACGCCGTGAACAATGCCGCTTTCATACATGGCGCGGATGGCGGTTCCCGCCCAGGATTCCACCCCCTCCAGGTCTGTGAAGACGGTCCCCTGGCCCTCATAGGCTGCGGTATCAAGCTTCAGATACTTGGCCAGCAGCACGGAGAACTCCGCACGGGTGAGACCCCGCTCCGGATAGGCGTACAGCCTGCCGTCTTCTGCCAGCTCGCCGTTCAGGATTTTCTGCTGGTAGAGCTGGCCCATATAGGCCTCTGCCCAGTGGCCGGACAGGTCCTCAAAGGGATGGTTGGACTCCACAGTCACGGGAATGGAGGCATAGACGCTGCCTCGGGTGGCGGTGATGGTGCCGGAACCGGCCTGCGCGGAGGCGGTGAAAAGGCCGGTTTCGTCAATGGTTCCCAGCTTGGGGTCCACGGACCAGGCTACATCCTCCGGAGAGATGTCCAGGTTCGTATGGTTATAAGCGGCGGAGACGGACAGCTGGACTGTCCCGCCGGCCATGACGCTGGCGGCGGTACTGCCGCCGGCCAGAATGGACATGGTGCTGGGTGTATCCACCACCAGCACGTCCCGCTGAGCGGTCCATTGGTCGTAGGCGGCGGTAATGGACACCGTACCGGCATAGCCGGGAGCGGTGAAGATGTTGTCCTGCACGGTTCCATCGGTGGCATATAGGCCGACGGGGACATTCATGGGGAAGTAGTGGGTGTCCGTTGCATTGGCGGACAGCTTGAGGGAATGTCCGGAGAGTACCACGGGGGCCTCCACGGACAGATGCACGCCGCCCGGCATCCCGGTGGCATCGCCGGGGGCCAGGAGCAGAAGGTGATTTGTGACCTTCCGCTGGCTCTTGTCGCTGGGAGAGTTGAGGAGCCGGGCGGTACCGGCGTCCGGCGTGGCGGCCACCGCGGTGGTGGAGCCGCCGCCGTCCAGGCACAGGGCCGTGACACAGCCCAGCTCTGCCATACGCTGCGCCAGAACGCCCAGGGACGCGCCCATGCTGAGGGTATTCTGCCGTCCGTCCAGAGCGTAAAGAACCAGCTCGCCGTTGGCTTTGACCCCTACGGCGGTACGGGGAGCGGCGGATACCTCAAAATCATCCTTGGCCACGCCGTTTTCCACCAGCAGGTAGTAGGCGCCGATGGCCTCGGTGACGCCGGTCCAGCGGGAGTCCGGCGTGGTGAAGGACACGGTGACGGTCTCCCCCGGTATCAGGGCCCGGAGAAAGGCCAGGCCTTCGCTGTAGCCGTTGACAGAGCCGGTGAGCAGCACCTGGTTTTCCGCCAGAGTGCGGGTCTGGGCGTCCTCCACGATTTCGTCCACCCGCAGCAGAAGGCTTTCGCCAATGGCGGCCCGGCCGCCCACAATGGTGGCCAGCACGTTCACGCCGTTGGAGGCTACGGAGGAGCCGGTGGTGTGGTCGTCCCGGTAGTCATAGGTCAGCATGGTGACACCGGCTTTGTCTACCCGGGGCTTGTTCAGGGAGGCCAGCTTCAGGCTGCCGGAATAGGAGGAGGCCACGATGGACAGCTGAGGCGATCCCATCACCGCGCTGCCGTCCGGGTAAAAGCCTACGGCGTAATATTCTGAGGAGCCGGAGAGGATCTCCCCGTCGGAAATCAGAATGCCCAGAGGATAACCGGTGGCCGTATCATAAAAATCGCCGTTAATGCCGCCTACCACCCGGTAGCCCATGCTCTCATATTTCCGGGCGGCATCGGAGACGGTACTCCGGCCGCACACCGAGCTGCCGTAGGAGGCCACGGGACGGATACCGGTGTAGGCGCCGCTTTCCTCCACGGGAGCGCCGGCGCCGCTGAATTCACCCTCCGGTTTATCCTCTTCTCTGGGGATGCCGTTGGGAAACAGCCATGAGAGATCATCGGAGACGCCGCCGAAGGGATCGGGAGCCTGACCGCCGTAAGAGGGCTGGGTCCAGACAGAGGGCAGGTTGCTGCCAATGCCGGGGGTGTACGTAAAATAGTATTCATGGCGGGGCTTTTCATAGCCGCTGCTCCAGAAGATGTTTTCACTGTAGGTTACGCCGTCCTGAAGGGCGGTGTCCCGCAGCCATACATCGCTTCCATAGGCAGGGGAGGCAGCCCGGGCCTGGGCGGGAAGCAGGGACAGCGCCAGGGCGAGGGCAAGAATCAGGGATGCTGCTCGTTTCATGAAATCTCCTTTTTCCGCTGGGGGTTGACGGGTATAGTCAGCGCACTTGAGCAGGAGCTTACGGGCCTTTTCAAGCGTCAAGCCGCAGGCCTGAGGAAGGATCACGCTCAAGAGCTTTGACTGCAATGGACCATACTATACCACATTTACGGGCCGTTGTCCACCGTCTCCAACCGGCGTTAATGGAAATGTAACATTGCCTTCCCCAGGTGCATAGGATACTGCGGGGCAGGGATCCCGGTGTCCTGCGGCGCCCCGTTCCGCCGAATTTGGGCTGGAGCGCCGTATAAAACCCGCGGCTGCGTGGGAGAATGATAGTGGCCCGTCCTTCGGGCACTTCTTCCGGCGGAGTGTGAACTTTGTGGATACAAGCGTAAAACGCGGCGACATCTATTATGCCGACCTCAGCCCGGTTGTCGGGAGCGAGCAGGGCGGCGTCCGTCCCGTGCTGATCGTTCAGAACGATACAGGGAACCGATACAGCCCCACGGTGATCGTGGCGGCCATTACCAGCCAGACGGGAAAGGCGAAGCTGCCCACCCACATAGAATTGGCAGCGCAAAACTATGGACTTACCCGTGATTCTGTGGTATTATTGGAACAGATCCGCACGCTGGATAAGCGCCGTCTGCGGGAAAAGATGGGGCGCGTGGACAAGGAACTGATGGACAGAGTGGACGCGGCAATCGCGGTCAGCTTCGGTCTGCACAGCGAGAGACTCGTATAATCACGGGAATCAGACGGAAAGGATACAGGCCCGCAGCCGGGGCATCCTCCTGCGGGCCTGTCAAAATCAACCATACATAGGATAGGGGAAGGCTTTATGAAGAAAAAAAGACTGCGTACCGCCCTGTGCATTGCGCTGGCAGCGGCGGGACTGACCGCTTTCGGGGCTCTGGCCGCCGGCGGAGCCGGTTCGCAGAGCGACCCGCTGGTTACGCTCAGCTATCTCACCGACACCTTTACCGGTCAGATCATGGACAAGGTTGACGCCTCCATTGCCGGGCGGGATGCAAGGCTTCTGCAGGAACTGGGCGGCTCCGCCGTCTCCGGTGCGGCTTCCGCCTACACCGCCGTGACGCTGGGCGCTGGACAGACCCTCTACGGGGAAGCGGGGTGTGAGGTGCTGCTGCGCTCCGGCGCGGCCAGCTGCGGCGCATCCGCAGAGCCGGGACTGGTGGACACTACGGCAGGCGGCGGCATCGCCGGCGGGGCGTCCCTTCAGGCAAATCACCTCTACCTCATGACGGACAGCCGGACGGTGACGGCATCGGAGGGGGCGGTGCTGCTGGTGCGGGGCGTGTATACCATCGCGTAAAGGCGGCGCAGGGGAGCGCGGCAGGCGTTCCGGACCGGGGGTCAGCCTGCCGTGTGTCTGCGGTAGGAGCGGACGGACAGAAGGGAGAACAGCGGGATCTCTATGGCGGAGAATCCGATGATGGCCCAGGGAGTCCACACCGCCAGGCTGCCGGCGGTCAGAAACCGGAAGTCTGTGAGGGCGTAGAGAAAGCTGGACTGGATACTTGTGCCTCCGGCGGGCAGGATGCTGCACAGCCACGCGGACAGTGGGCCCGGCACCGTCATGGAGATCACAGCCGGCGCAATGGAGAAGATCAGCGCTGCTGCGAGGGACGCTGCGGTACTCCGGCAGCGGGAGGAGAGAAACAGGGTAAAGCTCACCGAGGCCAGAACCGAGAGCAGTCCGGCGGCGGCAAAGAGTACCTGCAGCTGTCCGACATCCATATCCGCCAGTGTAACAATGGAGTATACCATTTGGATGGAGGTCTCCGCGCACTCCCAGCCAAACAGGCTGTTGGAGGCGAGAATGTACACGGCGGCACAAATTGCAAAGGCGGCTCCGCTCACCAGTAGGGCGGCGGCCGCCTTTGCCGCGCCCAGACAGGCTCTGCCATGCCTGGTGCAGCGCAGGATGCTGTCCGCGCCGGACTGATAGCCGGAGGAAAATACCGGGGCGGCAATGACAACGCAGAACAGCAGCACCAGGAAGCCCATGATATTTTGATAATCCATAACGGTGGAACTCATTCCCGGGTAAACCGTAAAGGGTTTTGTGACCTGCCGGTACATCTCCGCGGCAATCCGCCGGGCTGCCGGACTGTCAGGCTGTTCCAGCGCCATCAGGGAGGCGAGCCGCGCCTCGCATACGGCATAATAGCCGTCAATTTCCGCAGGGCTGATCTCCATGATGGCGGGGGCCATGCCTGTGTCCGGATCGGCAAAGGCCTCCTTTACCCCGTGCAGCAGGGGCGCGATCGGGAGAATATCCCGCTCATAGACGCCCTCAGGCAGATCGTAGGATTCCGTCACGCCATATTCTCGCAGGCAGGCCTGGTAGGTTTCCACGGCCTGCCGTACCCGCTCCGGAGTGACTGAGCCGGAGGCCCCTGCCTGCTGTTCCTTTTCGTAGGCGGCAGAGGCCAGCCCGGTCAGCTGCACCTCGTTTCCCGCCGGGTCCGTATAGCTGGTGTAGCAGAAGGTGACCGGCAGATAGGCCATCAGGAGGGAGAGCAGCAGCGCCAGAGGCAGCAGGACCCGGGTAAGCCGTGCTTTCAGCATCCTCTTCAGTTCCAGACGCAGTATCAGCATATGGCTTGATTCCTCCTCTCGTTTTCTCCGCTGTTCTGGGGGAACAGCCACAAATATAAATCCTCCAGGCGCGGGACGGCGGAAACGGAGCCGGTGATGGAGGCGTTTTCCGCCAGATAGCGGATGGAGACGCCTCCGCCGCTTTCATTCCGCAGGCTGACAATGGAGAGCCTGCCCTCGTATTTCGGTACGTCCTCCGCCGGAATCGCACAGCTCCAAACCTTGCTGTCCACCAGCCGGACAAGCTCCTCTGTGGTTCCGGTGGCCAGCAGCTTTCCGTTTTTTATGACTGCGTGGCAGGCGGCGATATACTCCACATCGGAGACAATGTGGGTGGAGATCAGGACGATCCGGTTCTGGGCAAACTCGGAGAGCAGATTGCGGAAGCGCACCCGCTCGCCGGGGTCCAGTCCGCCGGTGGGCTCGTCCAGAATCAGGACCTCCGGGTCATTCAGAAGCGCCTGGGCGATCCCCACCCGCCGCCGCATTCCGCCGGAGAGCTTCTCGATTTTTTTCTTCCGGACGTCCGACAGGGAAACCTGCTCCAGCAGCTCGCGGATCCTCCGGCGGCCCTGCTGCTCCGGAAGCCCTTTTAAGGCTGCGGTATACGTCAGGTAATCCTCTACGGTGAATTCCCGGTCATAACCAAACTCCTGGGGCAGATAGCCGAAAATATTCCGATACTGCTCCCCCAGCTTTCCGATGGGGACGCCGCCGTACAGCACATCGCCGGAGGTGGGCGGCAGAATGCCGGCGATGATCCGCATCAGAGTGGTTTTTCCCGCTCCGTTGGCCCCCAGCAAACCCCAGACGCCCGGTGTCAGCTTCAGGCAGATGTCCTCGGCGGCCGTCTTGTCCCGGAACCGCTTTGTGACGTGGTCCAGTACCAATTCCATAAAAAACATTCCTTTCACAATAAGTAGCTGCAAAGGCGCTCCCGCCTCGGCACAGATATTGTACCAGAAGCAGGAGCGCCTTTTCTGCGTTTGACCTTGCGGCAATCTGTTGTTTTTCCGCGGACTTTCTCACAATTTTCCTACAGAACAGGAAGGGTTACCACGAAGACTGTGAGATTGTTTTCGCTTTCGGCGGTAAGCGTCCCCTTGTGAAGCGCCGTGATCTGCTTTGCGATGGCAAGGCCAAGTCCGGTTCCGCCGGTACCGCGCCCTGTGTCCAGCCGGTAAAACTGCTCGAAGATCCTTTCCAGCTTTTCTTTCGGAATGGTGTCGCCGTGATTGGAGAATTTCAGCGTCAGGCAATCCTCCCTCTCTGCGGCTTCAATGGTGATTTCTGTCCCCTCATAGCTGTAAATCACGGCGTTGCGCAGAAGATTATCAAATACTCTCTGCAGCTTATTGGCATCGCAGGCCAGGGGGATGTCATCCGCCGCCGTCAGGCGGCATGTCAGACGCTTTTGCGCCAGAATGGGCTGGAATTCATACGCAAGCTGCTCCAGCAGGCGGGTCAGATTGATTCTGCTGTATTCCAGAGTCATGCCGGACAGGCTGTATTTCGCAATTTCCAGAAATTCATCGACCAGCTCCTCCAGCCGTTCCGCCTTGGACAGGGAGATGGAGAGATACTTTTCCCGCAGCTCCTCGGAGAGCTGGCGTTCGTCCCGCAGCAGATGGAGATAGCTGACAGAGGAGGCCAGCGGTGTTTTCAGGTCATGGGCCAGATACATAATCAGATCGTTTTTCCGCTGCTCGGAGGCCAGCATATCGCTTTTCTGCCGGTCAATCCTGAGCTTCGCCGCGTTCAGCTTCCGCTCTATGGACAGCAGCTCGGAGGGCAGGGATATTTCTCCGGGAACGTCCTGGAGCAGGGCGTCCAGACCGGCGTTGATTTTCTCGAAATATCCTGTGAACCACCGGAGATACACACAGAACAGAACGGCAAATACCAGGAGCATGGACAGGAGAAGAATGAGGTCCATGCGGCTTCGGAAGGTGCGCTCATACAGTGCGAAGGCACCGGCGTAGTCCATGCGGAAAAGGCTTTGCAGGCAGCCGATCACCCAGCTTGCAAAGCGGCCGCGCAGCAAAAGCGTATATACGGCGTAGACAATAAAAACAGCGGCAGCCAGCATGGCGGTGGTCCGCAGAAGGAGTCTGGCTCGCAGCTGGCGGAAATCCTGGCCGGTTTTACTTTTCAATGGTATATCCCACTCCCCATATCGTTTTTATGAACCTCGGATTTCTGGCAGGCTCGGCCAGCTTTTCCCGCAGCCGCCCGATGTGCGCCATGACGGTGTTGTTGTTTTGCAGGAATTTCTCCCCCCATACCGCCTCAAACAGCTCTTCCGAGGAGACAACCATTCCCTGA
>JAAZZJ010000047.1:9517-11200 GCA_014237695.1 Oscillospiraceae bacterium
GAGATACCAGAGAATTGAAAATTCAATGGGGGTGAGCTGCAGCTCCTTCCCGAAAAGAACGCACTTGTGGTTGTCTCTGTTGATGAGGAGGCCGCGGATGTCATATTCATGTGCGGCTTCTGCCGGAGCCCCGGCGGAATGGTTGTATTGCCGGTACCGCCGCAGCTGGGTTTTGACCCTGGCGGCCACTTCCAATGGGTTGAAGGGCTTGGTGATATAATCGTCGGCGCCAATGGTCAGTCCCAGGATTTTGTCGCTGGCGGCTGACTTTGCCGTCAGCATGATAATGGGGTAGCAGTGCTTTTCCCGGATTTTTTTGCAGATCTGGAACCCGCTTCCGTCGGGAAACATCACGTCCAGGACTGCCAGGTCCAGATCCGTACTCGCAGCGCAGTCCAGGGCTTCGGCGGCGGTATACGCTTTATGGACAGTATGGCCGTCGTTGGTCAGGTACAGCTCCAGCATATCGGCCAGTTCCTTTTCATCATCCGCTACTAAGATATGGGCGCTCATTCTGCCTCTCCTTTTCCGCACCGTATTTTTGAATCGCCGGGAGGGAACAGAGAAACCTCCCGGCAGATAGTATAACAGAGACGGATTTGGTTTTTCTTCGTTTTTTTCGCAGATTTTCTTAAGATTTTCCTACAGAGCGGGAGATCTGGCACCTCTTTCCCTGACGCGCATATACTGGAAATGGCCGGTAAAAGAGGGATGGAACACAGACGGGCGTTCAACGCCTGTGAATGCAGGTTTTAAGATGCGGCATCCATAGATCCCCAACAGGACCGGCTGTGTTGAACCATTCGACACAATCATTCTTACGCCTGGGCGCCTGCGGGCGGCAGGAGAGAAGGAAGCAATATGCAGCAGATTCAGTGGCAGGACCGATTCAATATTGGCGTGGAAATTGTGGATCATGCCCACCGCAGCCTGTTTTTCATTGTTCAGAAAATATTGGATCTGTACCTGGAGAGACACGAAAACAGATTTGCGTGTGTGGAGGGAATCAAGTATTTCAAGGCCTATGCGCTCAAGCACTTTGCGGAGGAAGAGGCCTATATGCGGGAAATCGGATACGAAGGCTATCAGGCCCACAAGCGGCTCCATGACAGGATGCGCAGGGAGACGCTTCCGGCGCTGGAGCGTGAGCTTTACGCCTCCGATTTCTCCATTGAAGCGGTACAGCGTTTTATCGGCGTCTGTACCGGGTGGCTCACGGGCCATATCATGATTGAGGACAGGGCCATAACGGGAAGGACAGTCGTTGAAATTCCGCCGGTGCAGCCTGAGGACGAATTGTCCGTGATTCGCGGCGTAATTCTCCGTCCTTTGGGAGAGCTGTTCGGACCCGGAATTCAATATATCGGAAAGTTCTGTGACGGCGATATGCTGATGGACGCGCAGTACCATGAGCAGGTCTACCGGGTGAGGCCGGGGCTGAAGCTGCGGATTATCCTGATTATAGGGGAGCCGCTGCTGCTTCGCGCGGCCGGACTGATGCTGGGAATTGAGTTTTGCGGGGAACGGGAAATTATTCGCTTTGCCCTGCAGGAAATCACCCAGAGCCTGCTCCAGCGGGCGGCGGCCTGTTTCGGAGGTGGCCAGGATGGCTGCCGGCTGGAGAGGGACCGTTTTTTAGAGCCTGAAGAATATGTTCAGGCCTTTGGCGCGTATGACCACCAG
>JAAZZJ010000047.1:11210-11465 GCA_014237695.1 Oscillospiraceae bacterium
TATAGATCAGATTTCGGAAACAGATGGATAATACCGGGACAAGAAGGTCCCCCGGAAGATGCCGGGCATCTTTCGGGGGACCGCTGCCGCCTGCAAAACGCCGTGCGGACCAAATGTGATTATGTCACGGTAATATTTGCGGAACCGGCTTACTATTTACATCATCATTTGAGGAGGTGCGCACATGAACGGGAGCAAGAAGAGAAAGCGCCGGGCCTATGTCGCCCGAAAGGACTGCGTTGCCTGCGGCTGCTG
>JAAZZJ010000481.1 GCA_014237695.1 Oscillospiraceae bacterium
GATGCGTCGCGAGTACGAGGAGCGCCTGGCCTTCGTCCGGGAGGCCTACGGCTTCGACCCCATCCACATCATCGACCTGAAGGCCCTCATGGGGGACGCCTCCGACAACATCCCCGGCGTAAAGGGCGTGGGCGAAAAGACCGCCATGGCGCTGGTACAGCGCTATGAGACCCTCGACGCGCTGTACGCCTCCATGCCGGACGTGGAGGCCAAGCCCGCCGCCATCAAAAAGCTGGCCGAGGGCGAGGAGAGCGCCCGGATGAGCTATCATCTGGCGGCCATCCTCACCGACGCGCCCCTGGACTTCCAGCCGGACCGGAACCTGCGGCGGCCGGTGAAGCCGGAGCTGTACGATATTTTCCTGCGGCTGGAGTTCAACAAGCTGATCGAAAAAATGGGCCTCTCCGCCCCTGCACAGCCCAGGGCGGAAAAGCCGGAGGAAACGGACTATACCGTCCATGTCGAGCTGGCGGCGGACGAGGCCCAGGCGGAAAAGCTGCTGGAGGCTTTCCGGAAGGCGGAGTTTGTAACGGTGCTGGCCCTTCCGGACCTCACCGGCATCGTGGTGGACTGTAACACCGGGAAAGACACCGCTTTGGCGGGCCAGTTCTATTTCGACCGGTACAGCGGGGACTGGAACAAACTGCTCTCCTCCCTGTTCTCAGCGGATATCAAAAAGGTCTCCCACGATGTGAAGGACCTGATGCGGACGCTGCTGGAGAGCGGTCTCCCGGCGGAGGGCTTTATCTTCGACACCGCCCTGGCGGGCTATCTCCTGGACGCCACGGCGGGACACTATGACATCGGGCGGCTGTTCGCCTCCTGGTTCCGTGAGGAACTGCAAAAGCCGCTGTATCTGGACCCCGACGCCTTTTCCATGCTGGGGGACAGGGTCCAGGCAGAGGCCTCATTTTTGAGCTATGCCGCCGCCGTAGCCGCGCTGCATGAGGCAATGCTGCCAAAGCTGAAAGAGACCGGCGTGGACTGGCTGTATTTCAACGTGGAGCTGCCCCTGTGTCAGGTGCTTGCAGAGATGGAGAACGCAGGCTTCCGGGTGGACGCCAGAGCCCTCCAGAGCTTCGGCAAAACGCTCTCCGCCGCGCTGGAGACACTGGAGGAGCAGATCTATTCCTACGCCGGGAAGTTCAATATCAACTCCCCCAAACAGCTGGGAGAAGTCCTCTTCGATAAATTGGGAATGCCCGCCTACAAGAAGACAAAAACCGGCTACTCCACCAACGCGGAGGTGCTGGATAAACTCCGGGGCCAGCACCCCATCGTGGGCGAGGTGCTGGAGTACCGGCAGTACGCCAAGCTGAAAAGCACCTATGTGGACGGCCTTTTGAAGGTCATCCCCGCAGACGGGCGGGTGCGGACCAGCTTCCAGATGACCGTCACCGCCACCGGACGGCTCAGCTCCACGGAGCCCAATCTGCAAAACATCCCCACCCGGACGGAGTTGGGCAGCGAGCTGCGCCGCATGTTCACGGCGGAGCCCGGGAAGGTTCTGGTGGACGCGGACTACAGCCAGATCGAGCTGCGGCTGCTGGCCCACATCTCCGGGGACCAGGCCATGCAGGAGGCGTTCCTCGACCGGGAGGATTTCCACACCGTCACCGCCG
>JAAZZJ010000482.1 GCA_014237695.1 Oscillospiraceae bacterium
CCCATGAGATCGGTAACAGGAGGGCAATAGGGGCAAAACCGATGAGAATACTTAAACAGGTGATCCTTGAAAGCGTGGCGATGACCACGGTATTTGGTTATATAGGAATACTCCTCGGCACAATCGGCACTGAAATCCTTGCCAAAATGTTTGCCGGATCCGATTTTATCAAGAATCCCACAGTCGACATCGCCCTTGCACTTGAAGTGACCGTGGTACTTATAATTGCCGGGGCGCTCGCAGGGCTTTTTCCCGCACTGAGGGCGTTGAAAATACGCCCCGTGGAAGCATTAAGGACAGAATAACCAATGTCATAGTATGAAAAATCCGATATTTGACATAGATAACTGGAAAGAGATAACCGCAACCCTGGGAAGAAACAAGACAAGGACTTTCCTGACGGCATTCGGTATATTCTGGGGCACGGCAATGCTTGCCTTGCTTTGGGGCGGTGCCCAGGGACTGCAAGACATGCTTCGTGGTAATTTCGCGGGATTCTCGACAAACACGGCGATCATTTTCCCCGGGAGGACAAGTTTGCCTTACAAAGGATTCAGCAAAGGGATGTGGTGGTCGCTTACTCAGACCGACGTTGACAATATGCGCCGCTCCATCCCCGAGATAAGCGCGTCATCGGCTGTAAGCACCATATCAACAACCGCAGTTTACGGTCACAAGAGCTATTCTACAAGCATCCAGGGCATTGAAAGTCAATACCCTCTTATCAACAAGCCTGTAATCTATGAAGGCAGGTTTATAAATGAATCGGACCAAAGCAATGAACGTAAGGTATGTGTACTTGGAAAGCGTGTTGCGGCCGAGCTGTTCGGGACAGGTTCTCCGATCGGTAAGTTTGTAGAGATGGACAATATCTACTATCATGTTGTCGGTGTCGCCGGACAGACTTCCGAAATAAGCATCAACGGTAAAATCGACGAACTCATACTCATCCCTCTCGCCACATTGCAACGGGCATACAACCAAGGGCAGAATATCGGAATGATGATATTTTCATGCCGTGACGGGGATAGCCCCTCTGCGGTAAAATCACGTGTGGAACGCATAATCAGAGCAAACCATCCCATCCATCCCGATGACAAGCAGGTCTTTTCCAGTGGTGCAGACAATAAGATTCACCGTTGGAATGTTTCGGATGCAAAGAAAACTGCCGAAGTTGGATTTGGTGGCCCGGTCTACAAATTGATGAATTACGGCGACGTCTTTATTGCAACGTCGACGGACAAGAGCGTCCGACAATTCGAGTCGCAGTCGCACAAGCTGATTCGGCAATACAACGGACAGCAAGATTGGGTCCTTTCATCGGCATTCCACCCGGGCACCAAGCGGGTTGCTGCGGGCGCTTTCGACGGCCGAGTAATCATTTGGAATGCGGAAGACGGAAAAGAGATCGCCTCATTTATCGCCGCTACGGGATATTCGCCCAAGTAGTCATTGGTAGGGCTCGACGTAAACGTGCGGTTTTTTGCGGTTGATTCGAGGTGAAATCCAACAGCCAAAGGCCGGTTTACACCAATGGGCAGCGCGTTAAACTATCTGCTTCTATTAGTTGACGATTCACGTTGAGCCAGGAGAACGAAGATGGGCTTGGAACAAGGTAC
>JAAZZJ010000483.1 GCA_014237695.1 Oscillospiraceae bacterium
TATGCAAAACGGCACAAATCTCCGCTGCTGAATATGTCCTATGTGTTTACCTGCTCCAACGATTTCAGGAATACTCTGGACAGCATCGTGAGCGGTCTGAACATGGCGGGATTCAGCCGGAAGGATTTCCGGGTAGGCGAGTCTACCGCCCCAGCTCCCGCGCCTAAGCAGGATGAAGCAGAGCAGATAGAATTAAGTTGTACTCGCTCTGCCAGGAGAAAGATATTTCCTACAAGGAGTTGGTCTCTACGACCCGACAGTCCATGCGTGATCTGATAGCCGAGATGCAGGGAACGGTCTGTGATGATCCAGTAATCGGAGAAAAGATGCTGGCACTGTCGCAGTCCTTGGAGATAGCCAAAGGTAAAAAGGTATACGGCTACTTGAAAAAATCCACCAAGGCTCAAGTGGATGACATCGTGGACGAGCTGGCGAAGATCCCGACAGTGGCTGAGTGCTATGCCGTCTGGAACAAGCTACGGGATGAACTGGAAAGCTACTACAAGGATACACCCCGTCAACATCTGCCGCTCTCTCAGCAAAAAGAGTTCCGGGCCATCAAGAATCTGGTGATCCAGGAGGCCGAAAATCTGCGCCGGAATGTTTTCACTTTCGAGGATGCTGACATGGTGGAAGAATTCACGGATGTTCTTCCAGAGAACAGCGATTACGAGGCGGTGCTGGACTACTACCAGGCGGTGGAGAGGCTGGATGCCGATGATGTTACTCAGGCAGAGAAGCGGGAAGCATTGCAAACACTGGAACAACTGTGGGACAACGGTTTCGCAATGGCGGCACATCATTTGGGCAGGGCTTGGTGGAAAGGTTTAGGCGTCCTCCCAGATGACGAAGAAGCTGAATTTTGGTTCCGGCAATCTGCCAAGGCTGGAGTTGATCGCTCCCAATATACCCTTGGAACACTCCTCCAGGAGCAGGGACGAATGGACGAGTCGATGGTCTGCTACAAGCAAGCCGCCGATGCGGGAAACCAGACCGCCCAGTATCATCTGGGAAAACTGTACCTTCAAGGAAATATGATTCCCAAAGATATTACGAAAGCAGAAAGATGTTTGGCCGCCGCTGCTGAGCAGGGGAGCCAGTATGCCCAGTACGCCCTCGGCAAGTTATACCTCGCTGGCAATGAGAGCATACAGGACAAGGAGCAGGCCATCTACTGGCTTGCGCAGTCTGCCGCACAAGGGAATCAGTACGCGCAATTCCTCTTGGATCACCAAAATGAAAATCGCTCGCCATCAGTACTGTTGTCAGCCACACGGTTGCTCTACCACATGAGCCGGGTATTCCAGGAGACTCCTCTGCCCTCTAATCCAGCGGGGCATCATACGTTGATGACGGCAGACCTGCCCCAGATAGAACTGTACTGTGAGATTGGCCGGCTGGTCAGCGACAGGCCAGAGAAAGGCGCCGCTGTTGCAGCGGCGGAGTATCTGTGCGGCGCATACCCTGACGCCTCCGGCTTCTCCCCCCGGAACCTGCGCCGGATGCGGGAGTTCTATCGCGCCTATGAGAGTGTACCAGAGGTGCTGGCTGAGGCCATGGCCATCGGCTGGACTCAAAATGTGGTTATCCTGGAGACGGAGCTGTCCACCC
>JAAZZJ010000484.1 GCA_014237695.1 Oscillospiraceae bacterium
TCCAATGTAAAGAACGGTTCGTCCGGCGTGTCCGTATGGCGGATGAACAGGATCGCGGTCCTGCCTTCTGCATGACGCCTTGCGTAGGAAGATACACAGTGATGCAGCTCATGTCCCTCCTGGACCAGCTCATCCTCGTTTACGCAGGGCCGGATCAGCAGCCCATCGGCCTCAAAGGACAGCCATTCCAATTCAGCGGCCCGTTCTGCAAACAGGGCGCTGCGTTCCGCTATCTCCTTAGCCCTCTTCTCTTTCTCCTCTTTATCCAAGCGAGCCTGCCGCTCTTCCACATACCGGTTATGCGCCGCAGTGAGGTTTCTGGGCCATTGGACCAGATTGTCGGTCATGTCCCGGCCTGCGTTCCGGGCCATGTTCCGGTAATCCCGTAAGGTATACCAGTGTTCTTTTTGCTTGACCAGATAGCGGACCGTACGCCAGAAATCCGACTTGGGAGCCTCCTCCAGAATCCGGCTGCAATCGTAGTTCTCCACCTTCTTCAATAGCTCCATATCCTGGGGGAGCCGGACCGGGACGCCGCTGTCCCGAACCAGCTTGTACTTTCCCAAATCCTCTGCGTTCCAATGTCCCTGCCTCATATGCCGGAACTCGTCTTTGGTCAGGCCCAGCATCTGAGCGGGGCGCTTCTCTTTCCAGTTGACTTCCTCCAGCTTCGGGATGCCGCCGCGGTAGTAGCCGCTGTCCATCTCCTTCTTGATCCAGGTCCGTACCAGGTTCCCGCACCCCTGTACCAGGAGATTTTCCACATGGGGACGCCGCCGCCACAGGGCCAGATAGGAAACCAGCTCCCGTCCCCGCTTCTCAGTCTGGTACAGATCCAGCTTGCTGTTTTCCGCAGTGGTGCCCTCCAACAGGGACTTGTCCCAGGGGACTATCAGTTTGGCGCTGCCGTACACATCCTCAAACTGTTTTCTCTGCCGCCACTCTCCAAAAAGGCAAATCCGACCGCCGATGTTTTTCATGTACCCCATCAGGCGCACGATCTTCTTTTCCTCCACCACCCAGGCGGTAAAGGGCCAGATTTCGTACCGGACAGTTCCCTGCTTGTTGATGCACCGGCGGATGCACCACTCTGTCAGGACCAGCCGGTCTGCCAGTCCTTCTATGGGGAGCCGCGACAGCTCCGTCACCCAGGTGTCGTCTATCAGCTCGCCGCCGTAGGACCTCATGCTGCCGATGTGGACTGTCTTGGCCTCCTTGCAGCAGTTGGGGCACAGCGTTTTATCGCCATCAATCACAGCATTCGGCATCTGTTCATCTTTCCACCCGAAGGAGGCAGGAGCGCAGCTATGTCTGCAGCCGCCGGCTGGGACTTTCTCTGCATAGAATGTGTGTCCGCAGGCGGAACAGGTAACTTTGACAGAGCAAACAGTGCCTATGTTCAGCGGGTCGTACACCCGCTCTGACCGGTAAATCAGGTATGCGTTCTCAAATTCCCCGTGCTGCCGCGCAAAGGCGACCACGTCCGTGATGGGTTCCTGGGGGATCAGCTTCTCGTAGTTGATTTGTTCCACATCCGTAGCCCCCTCACAGAAAATCTGACAGGTCGATGATCTTCCGCTCCGGTGGATCGGCTGCCGGCGGCGG
>JAAZZJ010000485.1 GCA_014237695.1 Oscillospiraceae bacterium
GGACAAAAAATCCACTCGCCAATCCGCACACGTTGAGATAGTAAACAGGCTCTTACTTTTTCTTCAAGAAAAAGCAAGGCCGGCGGATATACCCGCCGGCCTGGAAATACCATCGGCGGATAGCGCACCTGCGGGGAAATCCGCAGACAGTGGCGGAGATGTTCTCCCCGTCCCCATCCGTGGCCCATGCCTGGACCACAGATTCGGCGGACTTGCCTCCGCTGCGGTCATCACCTGCCGGCTGGCGCAGCATCATCGCATCCGCGACCTCTATCCTGTTGCCTATTATCATATCATAAATTTCCCCGCTTGACAAGGGGAAACCTGTACAAAAACCCCTTGAAATCTCCTTTTCCGAAGAAAATGCCGTCCTTACGCCTTTCCCAGACGCCGGAGCATGGTCTTCTTCACCGCCCGGAGGATGTTCTCATACCCGGTGCAGCGGCACAGATGCCCGGACAGGAGCTTGCGCAGCTCATCGTCCGAATACTCCTTCCCGCTCTCCAGAATTTCCACAGCGGTCATGATGAATCCCGGTGTGCAGAACCCGCACTGGATGGCGGCCTCGTCCACGAACGCCTGCTGAATATCGCTCAATTCCCCGCCGGGACCCAGCAGGCCCTCCAGAGTGCGGATATCCTTTCCGTCCGCCCAGGCGGCCAGATACAGGCAGGAGTTGAAGCACTCCCCATCGATGAGGACATTGCAGGCCCCGCATTCGCCTACCTCGCAGCCCTTCTTCACGCTGGTCAGCCGGAAGTCGTTGCGGAGCATGTCCGTCAGGGACGCCCGCACGTCCACCATCTGCTCCACGGCCCGGCCGTTGATGGTGCAGCGGATCAATTTGTACTGGATGCTCACGCCAGCTCACCTCCCGCCAGTTTGATGGACTCCACGAGTCCCCGTTTCGCCAGCTCCACGGCGATGTGTTCCCGGAAAGCCTTGCTGGCCCGCCAGCTGTCCCGTGGATGGATGTCCTCCAGCACGGCGGCGGCGAAGGCCTCTGCGGTCTCCTCCGTCAGAGGCTTCCCAAGAGCCGCAGCCTCCGCGTGTTCGCACCGCAGGGGGATGGGCCCCGCCACACCGTAGGCGATACGAGCCCGGGCGATGGTCTTCCTGTCCTCGCTGAGGACCACATTCACGGAGCATCCCGTAGTAGCGATGTCCATCGCGTTGCGCATGGCGTACTTAATATAGTGCCCAAAGCAGTTTTCATAGCCGGCCTTGGGAATCAGGATGGCGGTCTGAATCTCGTCGGGGTGGATATCCACCTTCCCGGCGGAGATGTAAAACTCCTGGATCGGGATACGCCGCGCGCCATTTTCGCCGGTCAGCTCAATGACCGCGTCCCAGGCAAAGAGCGTTGAAGCGGAATCGGCGCTGGTAACGCCGTTGCAGGTATTCCCGCCGATGGTCCCGGCGTTGCGGATCTGGGGACCGCCCACCATGTCCACGGCCTCGCCCAGAACGTTGATATATTTCTGGATAATGGGGTCCTTGGTAATATGGCTGAAGCTGGTCAGGGAGCCAATGCGGATGTTCTCCTCTTCGTCCAGGGACACGCCCCGGAGCGCATCGATGCCGTAGATG
>JAAZZJ010000486.1 GCA_014237695.1 Oscillospiraceae bacterium
GGCTTTCCTCCAGTACCTGCCGGAGACGGGCGGCAGCCTCCGCCGCCACCGGGTCATCCTTGAATTCGTCCATCCTCAGCCGGTCCTCTGACAGCCACTCCCGGCCATCCCAATGGATGGCCAGATCCACCGCGGCGATGCCGTCCTTGGTGACCCCCAGCCGCTTGTCCTCGCAGTCAAGACCGGCGTATAACTGTATGGCCTCCTCCAGCGGGAGCTGGTGGGTCACTTGCCGCTCAGGCGTGTTGATGTGTTCGATCACATACCACTCATAGCTATGGGGGAGTGTGGGCTTAGCGGCGTTTTGGATCGCCTGGCGCCCCTGTTCCGTCAGTCCCATCTGCTGAGCCTGCTTGTCGAAGCAGCTGAGATAGCACTGGTAGTCGCCCTCTATGGGATTGCAACGCAGGCGGTAGAGATACCGTCCTGTCTCCAGCGTGAAGCCGTAGTTCTGGCAGCAGGAGCCGCCCGCAATGGCTCCCTTACTGCCATAGCAATACCGCCGCATGGAGGGGAGGTCTTTCAGGACGCCCTTGCGGAGATCGTTCACCACCTTGTCCAGCTCATCCCGGAACTCCTGGGTGTTCAGCTCCTCGGGGCCTCTGGGCCACCAGGTATGGTAAAAGCCTTCGCGTCCATTGTGTCCGAAGTCGATGCGGACATGGCCGATGGCTCCCAGTTCCTTATCCTTCTCCGGCGTCTGAGCGTAAAAAAGCCCCGCATCCTCGGGGGATGCGGGGCACAGCTGATGGCGGACAGGCGTTTCAGGGCAGCGGATCTTTTCCTCGGCACAGAACTCCGCCAAGCTGGGATTTGTACCGGTCTTCTGGAACATATCCTTGACCAGCCGGAACCGGGAACAGGCTTTTTTCAGCGGCAGATAGGAGAGGATCGAACCGGTATGGTTTTCCTCCGCCATATCCACCAGTGCGTGGGGGTTGTCCGGATGGCGGGCAGTACCCCGCAGGTCGTAGCAGTACCCGCCCTGGGGCACGTCCTCGCGGGGGATGGGCTGGGCACTGAACAGCACCGGGGCTCCGAGCAGGCGGGCGCCCAGCATTTTGTCCTTGTAAATGTTGATTTGCAATGGGTTCATCCCTTTCTTCTGATCTTGCAGCAAATACAAATACCACAACTTCGGCAAGAAGTCCAGCAGAACTTTTTACAGCATGGACTGTCCGATTTCTGGTTCAGGAGGGAAGGGGCTGCTCAGCCGGCGCACCAGACCAAACTCCGTCCGCCGGACGCCGTCCTCTTCCATGAAGTCTCTGCCCAACTGGGCAAAGTCCATATACCCGTCGATGGTATCAATGACTTCATCGTCAGCCCCAGTGCGGCGGAGTACCTGTTTCCCATACTCATCCATATCCTCCGGGACCAGTTCATAGTCGTCCCGGTCCATGGCGATGCTGACGGCTTCCGTGAAGGCACCCGGCTGTTCCACCTCCAGAACAGCGCAGAACTTCATCAGTTCCCCGTCCTCCTGCTCCATCTCCTGAAGGCACAGCGCCAGCGTATTGGCATCTTCCACAGTGATTGTATCCAGCGGGAGGAGGCCGTCCAGATACGGGGAGGAGAACTTGACG
>JAAZZJ010000487.1 GCA_014237695.1 Oscillospiraceae bacterium
TGCACCAACGCTGTCCCCACCTATAGCGTAAGTTGAATTTGTGCTGTGGTGTTCCATATATGATGCCTCCGTTTCATGTCAGCTTTGTCGGAGGTAACAGGGGTGCTATGTCCTGCGTGTAGTGTCATTCTGATGTGGTACAAAAAAAGTAGACACCTCCAACTCAGGGAAAAGGAGTAAAATAACGAGAGTAAGGAAGGTAGATAAAATGGCGCAGGAACAGAGGAAATATGAGAAGGAGTACAAGGTGCAGGCAGTAAAGCTGGCGAAGGAGATCGGAGCGGGAAAGGCAGCGAAGGAACTGGGGATACCGGTGGACACGCTGTACGGGTGGCAGAAGGCGGTGCGGGAGGGCCGGCTGGACGCGGGCCCCGGTTCCCGGGGTCCTGGCGAGTCCAGGAGTCTGGCGGAGGAGCTTGGGGCGCTGCGCAAGCAGATCAAGGCGCTGGAGCGAGAGAACCGCCGGCTAAAGGAAGAGAACGAGTTTTTAGCGGAGGCCAGCGCTTTTTTCGCCGCGAGCCGTCGGAAGTCAGCAAGGAACAGCGAATGAAGTTCCTTGCGCAAAAGACAGACGGCGGCGGGAAGAAAGGAAAAATTGCCCTGTACTGTCGGGTTCTGCAGGTGAGCCGTCAGGGTTTTTACCGGCATCTCTCCCGGCGGGAGCGGCCCTGGAAGTACCAGGGCCTGGCGGAGGCCATGCGGGAGATCCATGACGAAGATGTCTGTAACGACACCTACGGGCGTGTGCGGATGCGCCAAGCGCTGCTGCTGAAGCAGCCGGAGGGTGTCACCATCCCCAGCGAGCGGACGGTCTACCGGGTGATGAAAGAAATCGGCCTGGTCCACCATCCGAAACGCAAGCCCAACGGCATCACCAAGGCGGACCGGGAGACCAGAAAGTCGGATGATTTGCTGAAACGGGACTTTTCAGCGGAAAAACCTCTGGAAAAGTGCGTCACCGACATCACCGAACTGAAGGCGAAGGATGGCAAGCTGTATGTCTCGGCTATCTTCGACTGCTTCGATCTCACTGTCCTGGGTCTGGCCATGGATGACAACATGAAGGCGGAGTTGTGTGTGCGGACGCTGGACAGCGCGGCCGCTGCCTATCCGGGGCTGAGAGGTGCCATCGTCCACTCTGACCGGGGTTCCCAGTACACCAGCGGGGCCTATCGGGCCGCAGTGGAAAAGTACGGCATCCGCCAGAGCATGAACAGCGACGGCGGCCGCTGCCACGACAACGCCCGCTGTGAGAGCATGTGGGCCAGGATGAAAACGGAATTGTTCTACGGCCGCATTGAGCCGGAGTCCATGACCGTTGAGCAATTGAAGACCCTGGTCTGGAGGTACTTCATCAGCTACTGGAACCGCCGACGGATCTGCTCCGCCAACGACGGTCTCCCGCCCGCGCTGAAGCGTCAGAGATTTTTTGCGGCCCTGGATGCTGCCGCATAAGTTCCGCAAATCTTTGAGTTGAATGTGTCAACTGATATTGACAAGATCCTTCCATTGCAACCATGCGAGCCCTGGAAAAGCAGATCAAAATCCTGGACAAATCCATTGAGCAGCAGT
>JAAZZJ010000488.1 GCA_014237695.1 Oscillospiraceae bacterium
TGTCGGGACTTCCGTCAAGGGTGAAAACGATGGTTTTCTGCAAATTGCGGCAGGAGGCGACCCTGGTTGGCTTCGATATCTGTCGATTCTTGTCGAAGGCCCGTGGATTTCCCGCTCCCGGACCTTCTGCGCCTGTTTTGGCGTGGTGATTGGCGGTCCCTGCCTGGCTCTCCGGGGCGCGGAAGGGGAGAGAGGGGCGTTTTGATGTGTGCCGTGAGGGATGCTATGAAAAAAGAGATATATTTGTCATATTTCCTCTTGACAAGCAAAAGCGATAGTGATATATTTATCTCAATGAGTGACAAATAAATCACTTCAACATCTTAGGAGGAATTTACCATGGATACCGAAAAGAAAACAGCTTCAAGATTTCCCCGCTGGCTGAGGCTGGTATCAGGCGGCGTGGCCTGCGGGGTGCTGACAGGGGCGGCGGTGTGGTTCGATTTGACGTATAATGAGGGAAAGCTCGTCTACCCGATGCATTCTTATGCGTTCCGTCCCACGGATATTCCTATGCTGGCGGCGGTGCTGCTGGACGTTCTGTATGCGCTGTATCTGGCGTTCCTGCTGGTGCGGGGGATCAGGGCGCAGAAGGAGCATGTGGCAAAGACAGGCCGCACCCGGCGTTTGAGTCCGAAGCTCGGTTTTTTAGGATTCTGCGGGTTCCTGGGATTTGCCGGATTCTGGACCTATGGAGCCATGGGGGACCTGACGGGGTTTATATTCTTCGCTTTCTTTGGATTTTTCGGCTTCTTCTTCGAGGGGAAGATGTCCAACACCCTCATGGACGAGCGGTATAAGGAGAATGCCGTCAGGGCGGAGCTGAAGGCCCTGCGGATCGGGTTTGGCATCATTTTTGCCCTGCTGCTCTTTGCGGGGCAGGCCAGGCGGCTCACGGCGGAGCTGGTGGCTCCCATCCTGATCGCCGGCATCGCGCTGACGGTGGCGCTGATCATATTCCTCTCGGAGTACCTGCTCTACCGCTACGACCACGACGACGCGGCGGCGATGGAGGAGGACGGGTGATGGACGGCTTTACCTGTAACCTGAAAACCTACCGGGTACTCAAGGGGATGACCCAGGGAGAGCTGGCGGACATCGTGGGGGTCCGGCGGGAGACCATCATGCGGCTGGAGAAGGCTCAGTACAACCCCTCACTGAAGCTGGCGGTGGACATTTCCAGGGCCGTGGAGGCCCCTATTGAGGCAATCTTCGTATTTGACTAAAAATATCAGAATCGTCATAACCATACGGCGGCAAGGCTTTCCGGCCTTGCCGCGACTTTGTTTTTCGACCGGAAATTTCCGGACTTAAGCATCACTTTGCACAAGGTATCTCCTACCGCTGTCTGTAAGATTGCACAAATTGACGCTTGCTTTTTTATGGAAATCAACTATAATCAGCTCAAGCTTCCAGAGGGTGCCTCGGCTGGAAGCCTGAAGAAAAACGTACGACAATTTCTATCTGTGAGGTGATTCACAATGACAAAAGACCTGACAAAGGGCCGTCCCATGCCCCAGATTCTCAGCTTCGGGATACCGGTCCTGTTTGGGTACCTGTTCCAACAAC
>JAAZZJ010000489.1 GCA_014237695.1 Oscillospiraceae bacterium
CATCGTCGGTGGGCTCGTAGCTCTCCCCCTCGGGAAGGAGCAGGGGCAGCTCGCTCTCCGGAAGGGGCTGCCAGCCGCACTTCTCGCAGCAGACCATGGGGATGGGCTCGCCCCAGTACCGCTGGCGGGAGAAGACCCAGTCACGGAGCTTGTAGTTGACCTTGGCCTCGCCGATGCCCTTCTCCTCCAGCCATCTGGTGACGGCGGGGATGGCGTCCTTGACGGTCAGGCCGTTGAGGAAGTCGGAATTGACCAGAACGCCTGTCTCGTCCTTGGCGGTGAAGGCGGCCTTCTGCACGTCCTCGCCGCCGGAGACAACCTCAATAATTTCGCACCCGAACTTTTTGGCAAACTCCCAGTCACGGTCGTCATGGGCGGGGACGGCCATGATGGCCCCGGTGCCGTAGGTGGCCAGCACGTAGTCGGAGATGAAGATGGGGATCTCACGGCCGTTTACCGGGTTCACGCCCTTCACGCCGTCCAGGCACACGCCGGTCTTTTCCTTGTTCAGCTCCGTACGCTCCAGGTCGCTCTTGGAGGCGGCGGCGCGCTGATAGGCCTGGACCTCGCCGGCGTTTTTCAGCAGCGGCATCCACTTCTTTACCAGCTCATGCTCCGGAGACAGCACCATATAGGTGGCCCCGAAGAGGGTGTCGGGCCGGGTGGTGAAGACCACGATGTCGTCCCCGGTGGTGGCCTTGAAGGTGACCTCCGCGCCGGTGGAGCGGCCAATCCAGTTCTTCTGCTGGGTCTTGACCCGCTCGATGAAATCCAGGTCGTCCAGATCGTCGATGAGCCGCTGGGCGTATCGGGTGATGCGCAGCATCCACTGGCTCTTCTCCTTCCGGATCACCGCGCTGCCGCAGCGCTCACAGACGCCCTCAACGACCTCCTCATTGGCCAGCACACACTTGCAGGAGGTACACCAGTTGACGGGCATAGTGGCCTTGTAGGCCAGGCCGTTCTTGTACAGCTGGAGGAAGATCCACTGGGTCCACTTATAGTAGCCGGGGTCGGTGGTGTCCACCACCCGGTCCCAGTCAAAGCCGAAGCCCAGCCGCTTCAGCTGGGAGGTAAAGCGGGCGATATTCTGCTTTGTTACAACGGCGGGATGGATGTGGTTCTTGATGGCGTAGTTCTCCGTGGGCAGGCCGAAGGCGTCGAAGCCCATGGGGAAGAGGACGTTGTACCCATCCATCCGCTTTTTCCGGGTAACGATGTCCATGGCGGTGTAGGGCCGGGGATGGCCCACGTGGAGCCCCTGCCCGGAGGGGTAGGGGAACTCGATGAGGCCGTAGAACTTGGGCTTTTCGCTCTTGCCGGCGGCGGCGAAGACCTTGCCCTCCTCCCAGCGCTTCTGCCACTTGGGCTCGATGGCAGCAAAATCGTATTTCAAAATCATCACACTCTCTTTGTATGTTGTCCGGGCACGTTCCGGCAAAAATTTCGTACAGAAGGTATTATATCGGATTTTTTCCTGAATTGCAAGGGGGTTTCGAGACATGGGAGTGTCCAAATACGCAGTTAAAGGAAGTCAAAAAGGGAAAAGGGGACAGAAG
>JAAZZJ010000490.1 GCA_014237695.1 Oscillospiraceae bacterium
TTCTCGCTGACCAGAAAGCTCTTGTTCCTGGCGTACAGGTCGTATGGCTCGAATTTGCTCATGCGGTAGCTCTGGTAGCCGTGCTGGTGATACAGCTCCCGCAGCAGCAGGCCGGCCCGCTCATCGGGACGCCGGACAGGGGAGTCGTTCATGCCGTTACCTCCTGTGTTCCATCGTTTTCCAGCCGGTCCAGGACCAGCCGGTAGCCTCCCGTGCCGTAGGCGCAGCAGCGGTTGACACGGCTGATGGTGGCGGTGCTGGCCCCGGTTGCGGCGGAGATGGCGTTGTAGACCTGTTTTTCCTGGAGCATCCTGGCCACCAGAATTCGCTGAGAACAGTCCTGGATCTCCTTCCCGGTCATCAGATCCTCCAAAAAAGCCCGGCACTCCTCCGGGGTTTCCAGCGTTAAAACGGCACGAACCAGCAGCTCCGCACCTTCTCCATGAAATACCTCCATGGGAATCCGCCTCCTTTTTGCTTTGATACTTTAGCATGGTAACACGATAAACAAAAAAAGTCAAGAAAAGGGAAACTGGAAAATCCTCTGATTTTTTACAGGGGATTGACATAATTTTGGCAATTTCCACAAATTGATCGCAATTTGTTGGTTAAAACAGTAGAATTATCTGTTTTGCAGAAGAAAATTGCATCTGTTATGGACAAGCGATGCTTATCTCATGTATAATATCTCTATGGGAGGCGCCCCTTACGGCCTCCCTCTGCCCGTCAGCCCGGGCAGGCAATCTGAGAGGAGGGGGGATGTCATAATGAACGAAATCACAAGCAGTATCTACAAACATTCCATGAAACTGGAACGCCGTACGGCATCGCTCTATGTCCAGAATACGGGCTGTCAACAGTGTCCTCCCGGCTATGGCTGGGGACCGGGAGTACGCAATCACTTTCTGCTCCACCATGTCATCAGCGGGAAAGGCGTTTATGTCTCCCGGGACAAGAGGTACGAGCTTGCCGGCGGGGACACCTTCCTGGTCTACCCGGACACGACCATTTACTACTGCGCCGATGCTTCCCAGCCGTGGGAGTATGTCTGGGTTGGCTTTGGAGGGCTGGATGCCGGCGGGTACATGGAGCGGACGGACTTTACGCCGGAAGAACCTGTTTACCGCGGTCGGGACAGCGAGGAGATGCGCAGGCACATTGAGGCAGTGTATGGCCATTACGGCACAAAGCCCTGGGAACAGCTGGAGATGACGGCGCGGCTGTACGATCTGCTGGCGTTCCTGGTGCGTACGGCGCAGCGGCAGAGCAGGGAGGGGGCGGACGCCTCAGACTGCGCCCTGCTGGCAGCGGAGTATATTGTCAACCACTACGAGGAGCCGATCACCGTGGAGGGACTTGCGGCATACGCTTCTGTCAGCCATTCCAGCCTTTACCGCCGTTTTGTCAAGCGGTTCCAGATTTCCCCCAAGCGGTTTCTGCTGGAGTACCGCATTGAACGGGCCTGCGCCCTGCTGGCTGGGAGCAACTGTTCTGTTCAGGAGATTTCTACATCGGTTGGATTCGAGGATCCCTTTTATTTCTCGCGTGCTTTCAAGGAAG
>JAAZZJ010000048.1 GCA_014237695.1 Oscillospiraceae bacterium
AATTGGCGGCGCACCCGGATTTTGTAAAACTACTGGCCGACATACAGATTTATGTAGAGGGTATCGCCGCCATGCAGGTACAGAATTTGAACGCATGGGTAGATGTGGCGAGGGCTGAAATTGTAGAGAAATACCAGCCGGGAGAGCATGACCAGACGGCCTATCTTCTACAAGCTGCCCACATAAACGAGGGTGACTATTTCAGTAGCCGAGTACATAAGGACATTGACGCTATCATGGAAGATATGCGGCAAACCCACCGTGGCCGGAGCGACAGCGCACCAAAAAAATCCGTGATAGAGGAAATGAAACGGGATTTAGAGGAAGTCGCCAGCTTTAAGGGAAGCCGTCTTGAACAATGGCTTTTAATCTACTGCAAGCAAAATCATCTTCCCTATAATCGGCTGACGGAAGAAGAAAAGCAGTGGTTGATACGGATAGGTTCTAAATCGGATTTCTTGAAATCGCATACAACGCAGAGAGGAAAGAAGCGGAAATAATAATTGTATAAAGTCATTGAAAGAGAGAACCTGTATGAAAAAACATGACGGTAAAATAAAATCTGGCAATAAAAAACTTACTGCAAAGGAAAAGCAGATTGTTGACATATCCCAAGAAATACCTGCGAAAGAATTGGTGCCAATATGTAATGAAGATACTAAAAGCCTTCCTATTGCACTAAAAGAAAAAATAACAACCGCTTTATCAGGTATCGCAGAAGAAAAAATGTTGGCGTTTTTGTCAACATCACTTAACTGTGAAGAAATTCGTCAGGATGCAATGAGAGTTATACGAAAAGAAACAACTTATATTGCAAGAATCCCCAAGAACTTAGATGCGGCAATGAATCAAGGACTTTTAGACTTTATGACAGATTCAAAAACAGGTGAGAACTTAGGCGTACTTGTTGACCAAAAGCATAAGAGCAGAGGTTTTGTTCAAATAGAGGAATCAATTAGGACGGACTTGGTAGAAAATATCACCAACATTGCAATACAACAGCAACTTCTACATATGACAGAAGTCATTAACGATGTGCGTTCTCGTGTAATTGCTCTACAAGAGAGCCACGATTCCGATTTGTTTGGAAGCATAAAAGGGATGCACCAGCAATTATTGCAAATCAAAGATGCCAAAAATCCGGATACTCGAAAACAGCTAACGGCTAATGCGATAACCATTCTGAACGAAGTTCGAGGAAAGGTGGAAACTGCAATCCTTAATACACTAAAGAATATTGCAGACGTGCCAGATTCGGATGTTAGCATCATTGGGAAAATTATTCGAGATAAGAATTTTCTTACAAATACAGTTGAACAGTATAATCGAATTGAAGAATTATTCAGTTATTATCTCACAGCAACGCAACTTTTAGGATATGCGTATGCTTTTCTGGATGAACCGCAATCATATGAAGATATATTTTCTCCCAGTCCAGAACTTATTGATAACCCCAATCTGCAAAAACTCCTTTTAGCTGAAAATCTTTTTGAAGAAACGATAGGAGAAACTTGGTATAAGAATCCAGAGAAATATTTACAAGAGATCAAAGAACAATCTCATACTTTGTTTTTGGAAAGCCATGATACCATAGAAATTGAAATTACGGGAAAAGAACTATTGGAGGCTATTAAATATGGAGAAACAGAAGATAACACGGACAGTAAAGAAAAAATTTCAGCGAATTGATAACGCTGGAAAATTTGTAAAAGGTGTTGGTGGGTACGCCGCTTCCATTGGGGCTGGTTTTCTCATGGCAAATGCTACTCAAAATATGCCAAATTCTGAAGAATCAGATTTTGCTGATGATGAAGCAACTGAGAATTATTAGTTGTTGTCATTTCAAAAAATCAATACACATTAGACGACAATAGCAAACCCAGCCAAGCCAGTCAACGGTCAAGATGAACGGCGCTTTCAGCGCCGCCGTTGACAGTCTCGTCCGTCTTTGCTGATGGGTAATCAAGACGGGAAAGCCCTAAAATGGCTTTCCCGCCCATTTCAATTTTGAGAAAAGAACGGCTCCTAAAATAAATGAGTGTGGCCACATATAGTCACGGTGTCCAGAGGTATGGGACATTTTGTCCCATAGGCTGGGAACGGTGGACGAGGGACGGGGGCTTTCATATACGCCCTGTCTGCTGCTGAAACCAGCCCTTTGTTTCCGGCTTCCCAGCCCCAAACAAAACCCTGTTTTCCTGCCGCTTCAAATGCCCTTGCCCTCCCCGGCGGCAACGGCATTTTCACGGCAACGCCGACAGAGCGTATAACACACTACACTTTGCTTCGCAAAGTCGTGTGCCAAATGGGGCGCTGCCCCCTTTGGATACCCCCACAACAAACGGCGCTATGCCCCTTGCCAGGAGCATAGCGCCGTTTGTTGTCAGCAGCCCGTTTCACGGTCTGCGTGTAGTTCCTTATAAACTGTACTTTTCCCCTCCCGAAAGAATGACTGTCAGACGCGCGCGCCAAAAATAATACAAATTTCAGGAAATTCCTGGTATATTCCTTTATACACCCCAGCATTGTTGGATGTTTTTTTATATATAGTATACAGATTTTCCCCCATAAATCAACAATAATATCCATATTTTTTGTGTTGTATTGAAAAATATAGCTATAGATAAAATTTGTACTGTACAATCTATAGAAATCCGCAATTTACGTTCAAAACAGCTTGTACTGGAGAGAAATATCTGCTAGGATGAAAACGCAGAACCAAGAAAGGAGAGGATGGATATGTGTGTGGAACTGCCCAGGACCATGAAGGCACTGGTCGCCTACGGCCCGTCGGACTACCGGCTGGAAGAGGCATGGCCCGTACCGGAATGCGGTCCCCGGGACATCATCATCCGCACGGAGGGCTGCGGCATCTGTACCAGCGACCTGAAGTGCCTCCACGGCGCTCCCCAATACTGGGGGGACGGGGAGCAGCCCGCCTGGGTGGAGGCCCCGTTCATTCCCGGTCACGAGTTCCTGGGCCATGTGGCCGCCGTGGGCAGCCAGGTGGAGGGGTACGCCGTGGGCGACCGGATCACCTGCGACCAGATCGCTCCCTGCGGCCAGTGCCGCTTCTGCCGGAACGGCCAGTACTGGATGTGCCAGCCCCACCGGATGTACGGCTATTTCCGGGACTACTGCGGGGCCATGGCGGAGTACATGCGGATCCGGACGGATCACGCGGTGATCTCCCGGGTCCCCGAGGAGCTGCCCCTGTCCAGCGCCCTGCTGATCGAGCCCTACGCCTGCGCCAAGCACGCGGTGGACCGGGCGGAGATCACCGGCGAGGACATCGTTGTCCTTGCGGGAGCCGGAACCCTGGGGCTGGGGATGACCGCCTGCGCGCGGCTGGCGAACCCCCGGGAGCTGATCGTGCTGGACATGCGGGACGATCGCCTGGAAAAGGCCCGGGAGTTCGGCGCGACCAGAACCTGGAACCCCGGAAAAACAGACGTGGTCAAGGAGATCATGGCGCTGACCGAAGGGTATGGCTGTGATATCTACATCGAAGCCACAGGGCATCCCGCGGCGGTGGTCCAGGGGATGCAGATGATCCGCAAGCTGGGCACCTTCGTGGAGTTCTCCGTATTCGCCCAGCCCACCACCCTGGACTGGTCCATCATCGGGGACCGGAAGGAGCTGGATGTCCGGGGCGCCCATATTTCCCCTCATACCTATCCCTTTGTCATTGAGAACATGACCAGCGGACGGCTGAAGACCGGGGGCGTGGTGACCAGGACCTTCCCCTTGGACCAGTGGGAGGAGGCTTTCCGCTGCGCCTCCGGCGAGGAGGGGGATATTAAGGTTGCATTCCGGTTCTAGGGGCACGTGATTTCCACCGGCAGGCGCAACTTACAACAGGTGACAGCAAAAGGAATGCAGCGTGATTGCTGCGGCAGTTTCCCTATCTCTTCGGATATTTGCTGTGCTATCTGTTTGCCTTTGGCACAATGAACACCGTCAGCATTGTCCTCGCGGATACCGGCGCGAAGGGCGGCTGGCAGGCCGCGGCAAAACAGTATGCCCTCGGCTGGCTTATTGGCGCGGGCGGGTATACCATCATTCTGATTGCCCATCATGCGATACTGAAAACCACGCATTATCCGCCGTTTTTCCTCCCCTATCCCCCTTTGCCGCAGGGCGCCCGAACTCGCCGGTCTTCAGTATGAAGACGATTGGTCTTGTTCCTACGTTCACCCTGCTGTCCGCCGTCAATACCGCCCTGTTCCGGAAGACAAAAATATCTGTGTCGGTTGGTTTACCGCAGCGATTCTGGCCACAATGATTCTGATTACCACAAACGCTTTCGCGGCGTAAGGGCATACGGAACAAATTCATTGTCCTGTGCGTGTGCAGGAATGATAAAATTTTAGGAGGATTTGAAATGAGTACAACAACAAGCCTGAAAGAAAAGGCAAAAGCGCTCAGCTTTTCCACCGTGGAGGGCTGCCGGCGGCTGCTGGCAATCTTTACGGCCCTGATCCTGGTGAGCAGCTACTTCGCCTACATGCTCGCCTGCGACTGGGGAAAGATCAAGGTCAACGACATCGCCTTTGATTCCCGGGGCGCGGTGATGCAGGCCACGCTGTATACCCCCAGAATTGTCCACGCGGGGGACAATCTGCCCGCCATTCTGGTCACCCACGGCACCAGCTGCAGCAACAGCACGGTCAACGGCGTGGCGGAGGAGCTGGCCAGCCGGGGCTTTGTGGTTCTCAGCCTGTCCGCCTACGGCTCCGGCTCCTCGGAGACGCAGGACGTGGGCGACCCCCGCATGGACCCCAGCCTGGGAATTTATGACGGCCTCCAGTACCTGCGGACTCTTCAGTACATCGACAAGACCCGCATCGGCATGGTGGGACATTCCCAGGGCTCCAAGAACGTGGCGGCCGCGGTGGACATGGACTGCAGCCTCTACACCCTCAACGATCTGATGCTGAACGTACTCAGCGAGACCTTCGGGCAGAGCTTCACTCTGGAGGAGATCAGCCAGGATGCGGACGAGCTGGCCGCCCGGCGCCTGAGCGCGGACCAGCTGGTCCACTACCAGGCCATCCGGGCGGAGAAGGAAGCGGAGCTGGCCAACACGGTTTACGCCGCCATGATCCTGGGAGGCAACTGGGGCTTTGAGGAAAAGGAGGTCTCCGTCGCCGGCCATACGGTGAAGCGCACCCCGGTGTGCAACGCGGCCTGGCAGATCGGTCTGTTCAACGAGGGCCGCGCGGGAACGGGCCAGAGCAACCTGGTCAGCGAGAGCATGATGGAGCGGTTCCAGACCACATCCCCCGTCCTTCCGGAGATCTGGTATAACACCAAGACCTACAACGACGGCCAGCGGCCGGCCAGCGAGCAGCTGGGAGACATCCGGAATATCTCCTCCGGCAGCGACGCCGCCCTCCAGAGCGCCCTGGCCCAGCGCACCACCCACATTATTTTCACCCCCAACAACACCCACGCCCGGGACTACTTCGGCCGGGACGCCGTCCAGCACATCGTCAAGTATTTTGAGCAGGTCCTCTGCTACAACCGGGGCGACCTGACCGACCCGGCCACCGTTCCTCTGGACAGCAGCCGTCTGGAGTTCCTCATGGGCAAGCATCTGAACCTGGTGGCTCTGCTCAGCATGTGCTTCGGTATGCTCGCCCTGTCCGGGATCCTGATGCGCCACAAGTTCTTTGCCGTCTGCAAGAAGGAGGTCTGCGAGCCCATTGCCAGCAAGAAGAGCGTGGTATTCTGGGTGCTGGGCGCGTGCTACGCGGCGGCTACCTATCTTACCGTCGCCTTCGTCACGAAGAACGGCCCCGCCCTGGGTTTCAAAACGGAGTGGGTCAAGAAATTCTGGTCCATGGACTTTACCGCCAATATCCATATCATCTTTATGTGGATCCTGGCCGCCTGCGGACTGGTGCTGGTCTCCATTTACTGCGTCTACAACTACAAAAAGCATGGCCGCAATGTCCTTAAAGAGCTGAATTTCCTCACCAATTTCTCCCACATCGCCAAGTATTTCCTCATGGCGGCCATTCTGTTTTTCAGCGCCTACGGGATGCTGACGGTGATCCGCTTCTTCTTCCACCAGGATTTCCGCTTCTGGGACAACGGCGTGAAGGACATGCTTCCCCAGAACTTCCTCCAGTGCCTGCGCTACTCCATCATGATCCTCCCCACCTTCCTGGTGGGCGGCCTGTTTGTCAACGCGGGACGCATGAAGGACATGAAGGACGGCCCCAACGTCCTGGTGCAGATGGCCATCTCCAGCGCCGGGCTGCTGGCCGCCTACGCGGTGAGCTACCTGGCCGCCTACATCACCTACGCGCAGACCGGCGCGGCGGAACTGCCCTGCTTCGCCTTTGTCTCCCTGTGGCCCATGTTCATCAACCTCCCGCTGTTCGTCCTGCTGGCCCGGTTCTTCTATAAGCAGACCGGCAGCGTATGGCTGGGCGCCTTTGTGAACACGGCGATCGTGTGCTGGTCCATCTGCAGCGCCCAGTCCTCCACGGGCTACTACCTGCTGGGCAGCTTCGGCGCCAAGTGGCTGGGCATTTTCTGAAAAACACCGTAAAACATCCAAACGCCGCAGGCGGTTTTTCTGGACCGCAGATGTATCGCGGCATAAAAATCTGACCATGGGAGAGGGCCGCGTGTGGGCCCTCTCCCATCCGCAGGCAATACGACATTTTGGAGGCTGAATATGAACGATTTACTGGCGCTCGGCATAGAGCTGGGCTCCACCCGCATCAAGGCGGTTGCCATTGACGGGACGTACCGCCCCGCCGTCTCCGGCGAATACACCTGGGAGAACCGGCTGGAAAACGGATACTGGACCTACTCCCTGGAGGAGGTCTGGACGGGACTGCGCGCCGCCCTGGCGGGACTGTCCGGGCGGGAGCCAGCCGTCATGGGGATCTCCGGCATGATGCACGGGTATCTGGCCTTTGACCGGGACTGGAACCTGCTCACCCCTTTCCGCACCTGGCGCAACACCACCACCGGACCGGCGGCGGCGGAGCTGACGGAGGCGTTTGCCTTCAACATTCCCCAGCGCTGGAGCGCGGCCCATCTCTATCAGGCCATTCTGAACGGCGAACCCCACGTAAGCCAGGCGGCCCATATCACCACCCTGGCGGGATATGTCCACTACCGCCTCACCGGCGTCAACGTCCTGGGCATCGGCGACGCCAGCGGCATGTTCCCCATCGACAGCGATACTCTAACATACCGCCAGGACCTGCTGGAGCGGTTCGACGCCCTGGCCGCCCGGCGGGGCTGTCCCCTCAGCCTCCGGTCCCTCCTGCCGCAGCCCCTCACCGCGGGGGAGGACGCCGGCGTCCTGACCGCCGGGGGAGCGGCCCTTCTGGGGGGACTCCTTCCCCCCGGCATTCCGTTCTGCCCCCCGGAGGGGGACGCCGGAACGGGTATGACGGCCACCAACGCCGTGGCGGCCCGGACCGGGAACGTATCTGCGGGCACCTCCGTCTTTTCCATGGCGGTGCTGGAGCGGCCCCTCTCCCGGGTTTATCAGGCCATTGACATGGTGGTCACTCCCGCCGGCGCGCCGGTGGCCATGGTACACTGCAACACCTGCACCAGCGATCTGGACGCCTGGGTCCGGGTTTTCGGGGAAGCCCTGGAGGCGGCCGGGGCCGGGCTGGACAAACCGGCGCTGTACGGCCTGCTTTACCGTAAGGCGCTGGAGGGCGACGCGGACTGCGGGGGCCTGACGGCCTTCAACTGCTATTCCGGCGAGCCCGTTGCCGGTGTGGACAGCGGCTGTCCCCTCCTCATGCGGCCGCCGGAGGCCAGGCTGTCCCTGGCCAACCTGATGCGCGCCCACCTGTACGCCGCCATGGCGGCGCTGAAGATGGGCATGGACCTGCTCACCGGCGAGGAGGGGGTGACGCTGGATCAGCTCCAGGGTCACGGCGGCCTCTTCAAAACGCCGGGCGCCGCCCAGCGGCTGATGGCCGGGGCTCTCGGCGTGCCGGTGGCGGTGATGGAGACGGCGGGGGAGGGCGGCCCCTGGGGCATGGCCCTGCTGGCCGCGTACAAAATCCAGCGAACCGGGACGCAGCCTCTGGATGCCTATCTGGCCCAGCGGGTATTTCCCGGCGTACCCTGCCGGCGCGTGGAGCCCCAGGCCGCCGACCGGGCGGGATTCGAAGCGTACATGACCCGCTACCGTGCCGCGCTGGATGTGGAACGCGCCGCCGGGGAGCTTGTCAGAAGGGAGTCTGTTTATGGATAAAAGAACCGGTGAATTTTGGTTCGTGGTGGGAAGCCAGACCCTCTACGGCCCGCAGGTGCTGGAGACCGTGGAGCGCCGCGCCCGGGAGATGGCGGAGGACCTCAGCCGGACCCTGCCCTGGCCTCTGGCGTGCAAGGCCGTGGTGAAGAGCGGCATGGAGATCGCCGGCGTGATCCGGGAGGCAAATTATGACGGCCGCTGTCTGGGCATCGTCGCCTGGTGCCACACCTTTTCCCCCAGCAAGATGTGGCTCAGCGGCCTGGCCCAGCTCCAGAAGCCCTACTGCCATCTCGCCACCCAGTACCACCGGGAGATCCCCAACGAAGAGATCGACATGGACTTCATGAATCTCAACCAGGCCGCCCACGGGGACCGGGAACACGGCTTCATCGCCGCCCGGCTGCGCCTGCCCCGGAAGGTCATCGCCGGACACTGGCAGGACGAAGCGGTGCGCCGCCGTCTGGCGGAGTGGATGCGGACCGCCGCCGGCGCGGCAGTGTCCCGGGATATGAAGGTGATGCGCTTTGGGGACAATATGCGGGATGTGGCGGTTACCGAGGGGGACAAGGTGGCCGTCCAGGCCCAGCTTGGCTGGCAGGTAAACACCTGGGCCACAGGCGATCTGGTCCGGGAGATGGCCGCCGTCACCGAGGCGGAGACCGATGGCCTGATGGAGGCATACCGGGCCGGTTACGACATCGCCACCGATAACATGGACGCCATCCGCTATCAGGCCCGGGAGGAGATCGCCATCCGGCGGATGCTGGACCGGGAGGGCTGTCTGGCCTTCACCAACACCTTCCAGGACCTCTACGGAATGGAGCAGCTGCCCGGTCTGGCCACCCAGCACCTGATGTCCCTGGGTTACGGCTACGGTGGGGAGGGGGACTGGAAAACCGCCGCCATGACGGCGGTCCTCAAGGCCATGGGCGAAAACGGCAACGGGGCCTCGGCCTTTATGGAGGACTACACCTACCACCTGGAGGAGGGCCGGGAATACTCTCTGGGGGCACACATGCTGGAGGTCTGCCCCTCTCTGGCTGCGGGCCGTCCCCGCATTGAGACCCACCCCCTGCACATCGGCATGAACGAAAAGGACCCCGCCCGTCTGGTCTTTGAGGGCAGGGCGGGGAAGGCCATCGTGGTCAGCCTTGTGGACATGGGCGGGCGGCTGCGCCTGATCTGCCAGGACATCGAGGCGGTCAAGCCCATCCTGCCCATGCCCAACCTGCCGGTGGCCCGGGTCATGTGGCGCGCCGAGCCGGACCTGACCACCGGGCTGGAGTGCTGGATCACCGCCGGCGGAGCCCACCACACGGTCCTCAGCTACGACGTGACCGCCGGCATGATGCGGGACTGGTGTACCATGACGGGCGTGGAGTTTGTTCATATCCATCACGATACCTCAGTGGAGAGCCTGGAGCGGGAGCTGTTTTTAAGCGACCTGGCGTGGAAGCTGCGGTGACGCCGGAGAAGGCTCCCCAGCGAAAGCGGCCACACTCCACGGCTAAAAGCGAAGCATCGGAGCGGCGCAGCAAATGCTGCGCCGCTCCGATGCTGTGTTGGATGTGCATACAGCCGTCAGATCGCCAGATTGGCATAGGCGTTCAGGCTGCTGTCCGCCCGGGTCCCCGCCAGGTACTCGTAGTAGGCCTGGCTGCCGATCATCGCGCCGTTGTCCCCGCACAGGGACAGGGGCGGCAGGTACAGCGTCAGGCCGTTTTCCCGGCAGGCCGCTTCCAGGTTGGCGCGGATGGTCCGGTTGGCGGCTACGCCCCCGGCGGCGGTCAGGACCCTGCGGCCTGTGCGGCGGGCGGCTTCCATGGTGCGGGGGATCAGCTCGCCGCTGACGGCCGCCGTTACAGAGGCGGCCAGGCTGGGGAGATCCAGGGCCTCCCCCTTCTGGGCGGCGTTGTGGATGAGGTTCACCGCCGCTGTCTTCAGGCCGGAAAAGGATATGTCCAGATCATGCTCCAGCTTTGCCCGGGGGAGGGGATATTTTGCGGGATCGCCGCCCTGGGAGAGATCATCCATGGGCTTGCCGCCGGGGTAAGGCAGACCCAGAACCCGGGCGATCTTGTCGAAGCACTCCCCTGCGGCGTCGTCCCGGGTGGCCCCCAGGATGGTCATATTCGTATAGCCCGCCACGTCCACGATCATGGAGTTGCCGCCGGAGATGCACAGGGACAGGAAGGGGGGCTCCAGCTGGGGAAAGGCCAGATAGTTGGCCGCGATATGCCCCCGGAGATGGTGGACCGGGATCAGAGGCTTCCCCATAGCCAAGGCGGCGCTTTTGGCGAAGTTCACCGCCACCAGCAGCGCGCCGATGAGACCGGGACCGTAAGTCACGGCGACGGCGTCGATCTCCTCCCGGGTGACCCCCGCCTCCGACAAAGCCCGGTCCGACAGGGCGGCGATGGCCTCCACATGCTTCCGGGAGGCGATTTCCGGCACCACGCCGCCGTAGAGGGCGTGAACGTCCACCTGGGACAGGATGGCGTCGGAGCGGATGATGCGGCCATCCTCCACCACGGCGGCGGCGGTCTCATCACAGGAGGATTCAAAGGCTAAGATCAGCATGTCATCACTTCCCCAATTCCTTGGTTTTTTCCACGGCGGCGATCACCGCGTCCATGGCCGCGCCCCGGAAGCCGCGCTCCTCCAGCGCCCGCACCCCGGCGATGGTGGAGCCGCCGGGGGAGCAGACCGCGTCCTTCAGCGCGCCGGGGTGGGTCCCGGTGGCCAGCTGGAGGGCGGCGGTACCCTTCAGCATCTGGGCGGCGTAGAGCAGGGCCTTCTGCCGGGGCAGGCCACAGGATACGCCGCCGTCGGCCAGGGCCTCCAGCAGCAGGCAGGCGAAAGCCGGGCCGCACCCGGCCACGGCGCTGCCGGCGTCGATAAGGCGCTCCTCCAGACGGTCGAGGACGCCCGCGCCGGAGAGGGCGGCGGTAAACGCGGAGGCCTCGGCTTCGGTCACCTGGGCGTTGGCGTCCCAGAGGATGACGCCCTCGCCCACGGCGCAGGGGGTGTTGGGCATGATGCGGATGACAGGGTACGGGCCCCCGGCCATGGCGGCGATGCGCTGGTCGATGCCGTAAAACGCTCGCTCCTCGTACGCTTTGAAATTCCAGAGGCTCGCCCAGACGCGTTTCAGGGCTCTGGCGA
>JAAZZJ010000491.1 GCA_014237695.1 Oscillospiraceae bacterium
GAAAAATGACGGACCTGAGTACCTTCTGCCGGGAGCACGATCTCCCCTGTCCCAGCGATCCCCGAAAATTTATTCTGCGGCCCGCTTCCGTTAAGGAGGCGGGCTTGTTCTATTCCCAGATGGAAGCGGAACAGGACGCCGCAGAAGGTACTGTGGGACATCTGCGTATGGATTTTGGCGACGGCAGACTCCACCACTCGTGGTGGCCCCATAACAATGACCGGTTCAACACGCCGGAGTTCAAGACCGCCCTCCAGGAGTTCATGGATGAGATGCGTACCCTGGGGCCGCTGAAAAATGACGCCGCCATGCGCCGGTGGTGCTATCGCTATCCGGGGGGAGAAATCGGACGGGAGAACTTCGGATTCATCGCGGAAACCGAGAACTACCGGTTCTGTCTGCGCTGCTCGACTCTCTCCGGCGATTACAGCTATCTCTACTGCTACGACCTGAACCAGCAGCGGATGGCAATGGCGGAAAAGGCTCCGCAATCCGGTCTGACGGAAAGAGGACTCCAGAAACTGAAGGATGCAGCCGATCCAAGTCTTTCTCACAGCTACGACTGGTACGTGATGGAAGCCTGCAACACCCCGGAGGAGCAATTTACCAGTGGATTGTCTCTGGAGGATGCCATCCAGCGTTACGCCGCCAGTGAAAATGACAGCAAACGGCTGGGCGTCACCAAGGACGACATCGCCGCCGTGGACCTGGTGATCCGGCATGATGGCCGGGAGTGGGTCTCGGAGGATTGGACCAAGTCAGAGAGCTTCGCACAGGACCCGACCGTTGCCGATGCCGTCACAAGAATGCGGCAGCTCTTAGAGGAGCAGACGCCCCGTCAGGGCATGACGATGGGAGGGATCAGCTGATGAAAGATCTGTATCGAAGCACGGTAGGCCGGGATGGCTTCCAGCGTTGGCTGGACCTTGGGCATGCGCCGTTTACGATCTGGTCGGGTGAAAAAGCAGTGGTCACACTCTCCAGACTGGAGAAAGGGCCGTCTGCTGATTATCTGTACCGGATATCCCCTGCTCAGGACAATACCATCTCATGGGACAGCAGCCTGCTGTTCTGCGGCGTGTACGACACGGAACACAGGACCCTGTATCTGACAAAGGATTCCCTGAATATCTTCACGGCGGGCAAGTTCCCGCTCGTAACGGAAACCGGTCCTTCTATGGCGGATGAGATTAACAGCGCAGTCAATGGGCATGTGGAGGGCATTATCGCCAATGACCGGAGCAATCTGTCCATACTGGAGGTCACTGGCTGGCAGGCATCACGTGATCTGGAATACTATCGGGACCATGGCGTAAAAGAAAGCGCCGTCCAGCAGATATTCTCCAGTCGGGAGCCAGACGGGCAATTTCATAGTGATTACAAGCTGAGTGAACTGCCGGAAACCGCGTTTATCGCCTATATCACCGATCCCGAGCTGTTCGTCCAGACAGAGGCGGAGCAGCACATCAAAAATAATCAGGAGAAGTTTCTCCTGCAATTCCTGAAAAATGACGCTCTGCTGGCGGAATATCAGGCGCTGATGCAGGACA
>JAAZZJ010000492.1 GCA_014237695.1 Oscillospiraceae bacterium
TTTTGAGCGGCAGAACTGTATGTCGCAGACAGAGGGCGCGGTCTACGAGGAGCTGCTGATTACCAACTACGATCCCCGGCCCATGCTGGCGCAGAATACGGAGCAATTCAATATGTTCGAGCCGGATATGGAAAGCGGGAGGCTGATCCTGGTCCATGAGCCGCATGATCCGATTTGCGTGGCAATGTCGGGCAGTAAATAAAAAACGGAGGAAGTTATGCAGAAATTTATCAAAGAAACTACCAGGAAAAAGCTGGTCATTCCCAACGCCGCGCTGAAGCTGAGCGGTCTGGAAAGAGGCGAAGCAGTAGAGATCCGCGCGGCGGACGATGTGGTGATGATCCTGCGGAAGAAGATGACTGCCATGGAGCTGCTCCGCGCCATCGACAGTATCCAGGATGCGGCGCTGGAGCTGACGCTGCACATTGTCAACGCCTGCGGCCCCTGCGAGGATTGCAATGGCAGCGGCGGCGAGGACTGTCCCGCCGACCCGTCCCGCACAACGACTGTCATTCCGGATGAGGTGCGGAAGGAGGTCCATATCCCGGCAGACGCCAAGCTCTGCGCATGGCCGGGGGATAAGCCGGGGACGGTGACGGTAGGGCAGGCGGACTACCGCTATGACCTGACGGATGTTCCGGCGTGGGAGCTGGAGATCCTGGCCTCCCACGGTGTATGCCTGGGGAACCTGGAGGAGCGGCTCATGACGGAGGACGCCGTCTATGGAGCGTAATTTCCTGTATCTCTGCTATGGGGATGCCAAGCGGTACAGCGAAAGGAAAGTGTTCTATGCAAAAGACTTATCAAAGAAACTACTAAGAAAAAACTGGTCATTTCCTACGACGTTCTGGAGAAATGCGGCTTAGAGCGGGGCGAACCGCTGGAAATCCGCGCCATGACCAACGCGGCTGTCATCCTCAAGCCAAGGATGCACGCTCTGGAGGTGATCCACGCCATCAACAGTCTCCAATGGCTGGTGCATGAACTGACCGGCCGCCTGATGGAGTCCTGCGGCCGCTGCGATGGAGGGGACAAGTGCGCGGAGTCCACGAACGGGACCTGCCCGTACCTGCCGGCCGCCACAAACAGTCTGCGGCCGGAGGTTCTGCGGGAGGCCGGCATCCCCAGCGGCGTGAAGCTCCGCGCCCAGGTCAATGAGGGGACCAATACCGTGACCGCTGCCCAGGCGGATTACCGCTATGATCTCACCGATGTACCGGACCGGCTGCTGACCTCGCTGGCAATCGCGCGCGTATGTGTGGGGAGCCTGGAGAAGCGGCTCATGGCGGAGGACGCCGTCTATGAGTAAATATCCGTATCTGTACCGGAATTCCTTCGCGGAGGCGCTGCGGTGCGGCGAGCTGGGGAAATGGCGCAGCAGCCATCAGGAAAATATTACCTGCCGGAAGGATATCGAAGCGGCGGTCTCCGCCGGCTTTGACGGCGGACGTCTGGCGGAAGGCTGTGTCCAGGACATCCTGTACCGGCACGGCTTAAAGCGGGTACAGCATGTGCTGGCCAATACGATCCGCGGACGGCGCTG
>JAAZZJ010000493.1 GCA_014237695.1 Oscillospiraceae bacterium
AATCTCCCAAGAAAAAGCGTGGAACCAAAGGGCGGGACAGATGAAAATCAGAAATCTGCATGGCTATGAAACCTGCGTCCACAGCCGGAAGCGGAAACAGGCTCCCTGGCGGGTGGACAGCGGCTGTGACAATCGGGCGTGTCTGTTCACCGGGCGGCACTATGAGCTGCCCAACAGCACGGTCTGCATGACCTGTCCGCTTTACCGCAGGGATGAGGAGGCGCAGAAAGAATAATGGACCTTCACATGAGGGAATTCAGCGGCACGACCTTTGGAATGTCTGTGGAGGCATCCTCCCCGGCATTCAAACGGATGAAAAGGAATGTCTTTACCAGCAGGATTAAGCCCCATGGGAGCTGGATTGAACGGACTGTCCGCTGTGTCCGGGCCGCCGATGTGGCCGCCGTCATGGGCGAAGCCGGGTGGCTGGTCAGAGAATTACAGTGCATGGAAACCATCCGCTGGGGCAATGACGATACCGAATACTACATCATCTATGAGGAAGGATGTGAAAAATGAGCAGCTTTTTTGAGCAGGAGCTGTGGCATCTGTTCGGGGATGGAAAGACCTTTGACAACCCCGCCTGTTCGGGCCGGGCGTGTCTCGGAACGCTGGGCCGGGATCTGCGGGTGCGGGTGCAGTTTATCTCCACCCACATCTCTGGCGAGTACAATGCCCTGAAGCTGACGGTGCTGAACCGCACGGACGGGCCGGTGGATACTCTGACGCTGAAGCTGAAAGACCTGCTGGGCAAGAAGCCTGTCCCCGGCAACCCCAACTTCCGCAGCGGGGTGACTCCCCACATCTGGGAGGACTATGGGAAGTTTGAGTGGTACGCCTATCGCCCCACTGAAGCGGACTACGAAACGATCCGGCAGGCCGCCAAGCAATACCTGGATGTGTTCCGGGACCGGCAGCAGGAGCGCGTCCAGGACCAGGACGGCCCCAAGCTGGTGTACATCTGCGCCCCGCTCCGGGGAGAGGTGGAGAAAAACATCGAGTTCGCCCGCCAGAAAGCCCAGGAGGTGTTCCAGGCGGGCGACATCCCTGTCTGCCCCCATCTCATGTTCCCGCCTGTCGCTGACCCGGAGAACCCCCAGCAGGATCAGGCGGCACGGGAAATGGGCCTGCGGCTGGTGGAGTCCTGTCAGCAGGTCAATGTCTACGGGCCGGAGTGGACGGAGGGAATGTGGGCGGAGATCCGCCACGCCATGGATCTGGGCATTGAGGTCAAGACTGACCAGCAGACCATTGGGCACAGCCCGCCCCGCAGGCAGGTACCCCGGAAAGGCAAAGGTGCGCGATGAGCAGTGAACGGAAGGACACCCTGAAGAAGCGGCTGGATGAAAACTACACAGATTTTATAGAATCTCTTCAAGAAAAAACAGTTTCTGAGCTGATTGCCATGGCCCCGGAGATCACCGCCGTCCAGCAACTCCACACGGAGCTGCTGGACGCCTGCGATGACGAGGATATGGAATTTCTGCTCCGATTTGACGATCCGCTGGAGGTTGTGCGCGGCTATTGGGAGTCCGAG
>JAAZZJ010000494.1 GCA_014237695.1 Oscillospiraceae bacterium
CGGGATCATGAACCGCTTTTTGGAGAGACGCCATGAATAACAGGAACATACCCCCCTGGTGGACGCTGGACAACGCCGCGAAAATCTTCCCCTCCACCGGCTCCGCCCACGACTCCAAGGTGTTCCGGTTCGTCTGCGAGCTGCGGGAGCCGGTGGACCCCCAGCTTTTGCAGGACGCGCTGGACAAAACGGTGGAGCGCTTCCCCATGTACCGCTCTGTGATGAAGCGCGGGTGGTTCTGGTACTATCTGGAGGACAGTCCGCTGCCCGCCCGGGTCCGCCGCGAGGAGCTGCCCCCCTGCTGCCCGATTTATCCCTCCGTCCGCCGCAGCCTGCTCTTCCGCGTCCTCTACTACCGCAGGCGGATCAGCCTGGAGGTCTACCACGCTCTGACAGACGGCACCGGCGCGCTGAACTTTCTGTGCGCCTTGGTTTACGAATATCTGCTGCTGCGCTGCCCGGACGAATTTCCCCGGCCCGTTCCGGCCCTGCCCTACGATGCCTCCCAATCCCAGCGGCAGGCGGACAGCTTCCAGAAATACTACGAGAAGCCTGCGGGCCGCTCCATGGAGCGGTCTCCCGCCGCCTATCAGATCCGGCGGGAGCGCCTGCCCAGAAACCATCTCGCCATCCTTGAGGGCCAGATGCCGCTGGACCAGGTCCTCGCCTGTGCCCGGGAGAGGGGCGTTACATTGACGGAACTGATGACGGCGGTTTTCCTGCGCGCCATCCACGCGGGGATGCGGGTGCGGGACCGCAAGAAGCCGGTGGTCATCACCATCCCCGTCAATCTGCGCAACTACTTTCCCTCAAAATCCGCCAGGAATTTCTTTGCCACCATCAATGTCGGCTATGACTTCAGCAAGGGGGAGGACAGCCTGGAGGCTGTTTTGAAGGAAGTCAGGCGCAGCTTCCGGAAAAACCTGACGGAGGAGAAGATCCGGGAGCGCATGAACGCCCTGTGCGCGCTGGAACACAGCGTTCCTCTCCGTCTGGTCCCTCTTCCGCTGAAGGACGTAATCCTGCGTATTGCGAACATGATCGCCGCCCAAGGCGTGACGGCTTCCTTTTCCAATATCGGAAAGGTCTCCATGCCGAAGGAGATGGAGAAGCTGATCCATCTGTTCAGCGTCTTTGCAAGCGCGGGGATGCTGCAGGCCTGCGCCTGCTCCTTTGGCGGCGTGTATGCCGTCAGCTTCGCCAGCCCGTACCGCGTGTGTGAGACGGAGCGCGTTTTTTTCCGTGAACTGACACAGCTGGGGATCAAGGTGGTCCTGACCACCAATCTGCCGCCGGAGATGGAGGTGCGTTAGAGATGCTGTACTGCGAAAAATGCGGCGTATATCTGTCCGGCTCCATGGACCGGTGCCCCCTCTGCCAGGGGGAGGTGACCGGAGAGCCGGAGGAGGACGCCTATCCCGCCCTGCCTGAGACGGCGAGGCCGTACGGGCTGGCGGTCCGTCTGGCCGCGCTGCTCACGGCTGCCGCTTTGACTGTGTGCGCGGCAGTCAATTACTGCTTTCCC
>JAAZZJ010000495.1 GCA_014237695.1 Oscillospiraceae bacterium
TGTAAAAAGGGGTTGACAAAAGAGGAAAAATGTGCGGCGAAGCCCTGAAAAGTAAACTTGCTTTTCGGGGGGCGCACATGAAATATACACCAAAATTTTTGCGGGGAATGCTGCTTTCTATGATCCGGAAAATGGGGGAGCACCCAGAACAATACGTCAGGCAGCCGGGGCGGGATTTTACCCGTCCCCGGACGCTGACCTTCGAAACGGTCATATCCCTGCTGCTGACCATGAGCGAAAACAGCATCGGGAAGGTACTCATCGGACGGTTTCAAAACAGCGAAAAAACACCGTCGGCTTCGGCCTTTGTCCAGCAGCGCCAGAAGCTGCTGCCCGCGGCGCTGGAAACGCTGTTTCACCGCTTCACAGCCCTGCTTCGCCCGGAAAAAACCTTTTGCGGCTGCCGCCTGCTGGCGGTGGACGGCTCGTCGCTGAAATCCGCCGCCTACCCGGAGGACCCGGCCTCCTACCGCCCCGGCACGTCCAGGCAGCACGGCTGGAACCTCTGGCACATGAATGCGCTCTTTGACCTGGAAAACGGCATTTATACCGACCTGATCGTGCAGAAGGAGCACGAAAAGAACGAGTGCAGAGCCCTGTGCCAGATGGCAGACCGCTCCCGCATTTCCGGGAAGGTGATCCTGCTGGCTGACCGGAATTACGAATCCTGCAACAATCTGGCCCACCTGGAGAAGCGGAACTGGAATTACCTGATCCGTATTCGGGACAAGGCTAGAGGCATTGCATACGGTATGCCTCTGCCCGACCAGCCGGAGTTCGACATTCCCCTCAAGCTCACCCTGGGCCGGCTGACGCCGCGGCAGCTGGTGGCACGGGGGCTTGCCGTCCCCAAGTCCTATTACCGTATCACGCCCACAATGACGTTTGACTTTTTAGAGTCGAACAGCCCGGATTTCTACGAAATATCCTTCCGTATTGTCCGTTTGCAGACCAACAGCGGCAATACGGAAACCCTTATCACCAATCTCGACCCGGACCGGTTCCCCCTCGCCGCTCTCAAGGCCCTCTACGCCAGACGCTGGGGCATTGAGACCTCCTTCCGCAGCCTGAAATACGCCGTGGGCCTCATCCATCTTCACGCAAAGAAGCCGGACCTTGTCCTCCAGGAGGTTTTCGCCAGTTTCCTCATCTTTAATTTCACCCAGGCCGCTGCCTGGGCTGTGGACGTGTCTCAGGGCACAGCCAAATACAAGCGTCATGTCAATTTCTCCGACGCTGTCTTTGCCTGCTGTGCTTTCCTGCGCCGCTCCGCCGCTGATCCGCTCCCGCTCCTCCAGCGAAGACTGCTCCCGCTTCGCCCTGGGCGCACCGCCCCAAGACCAAAAATCACAGGTAACCGCATTTCCGCCTGCTATGCCTCCGCTCGCTGACCTTTTCTATATCCCTTTTCTGACGGAGCTGCCTCCGTCTGCTTTTGCTGCCTCTTTTTCCTGATAAGTTCCTTCTGGATTTCCTTCGGAATCCCATTGCCTTCTGCCGTTTCTTTCTTCGCGGCTAGCTTA
>JAAZZJ010000496.1 GCA_014237695.1 Oscillospiraceae bacterium
GACGACAACGCGGCCATGCTCCCTTTGTACCCCCGAGCTTTTGCCAGGAATTCTGATGATTGCTATAGAAGGAGGTGATTTTTTGGAGTCCATCATTGTCTCACTGATCGGGCTGGCAGGATCGGCCATCGGGTCAATTTTAGGTGTGATCGCGTCGGCACGGCTGACCAGCTACCGGCTGGAGCAGCTGGAGAAAAAGGTCCAGGCCCACAACAATCTCATTGAGCGGACCTATAAGCTGGAGGAACGGACGGAAATTCAGGAAGAAAAGATCAAAGCGGTAAGCCATCGGATCAAGGATTTGGAGAGATCAACAGCATGAAAACAGTACAAACGAGCATGAGCCGCGCAGCAGCGCGGGCGGGCACTTTTGCCCTTGGACATACCGGGGCAGGAAAGGAGGCGGCGGTATGAAGACCTCCAATATCATTCTGGTTGTGCTGGGTATATTCACGGCGATATTCATCGCGGCAATGGCCGTGATCTTCTGCGTCAAGGACGCGGTGCCGGACACCCTCATCCAGTATACCCTGGGGGCGGGCGGCGCGGAAGCGCTGCTGCTGGCGGGAATCAAAATTTCAAAAGTGGTTTCAGGCGGAGAGGAGAAGACTCTATGAAAAACGAAACAATCTCAAAACGGGTGGGAAATCTGATGAGCGTCAAATCCCTGGTGACGCTGGCCCTGACCGCAGTATTCGCGGTCATGACGGTGCGGCAGGCCATTTCCCAGGATTTCATGACCATTTACGCAGTGATTATCGCGTTCTACTTCGGAACGCAGAGTCAGAAGGTTCAGGATATGGCGGAGGGCGGCAGTGACTGAACATACGGCCGCTAAAAGCGGTCGGCAGCCGCAGGGCCGTCTGCCGGCAGCCGGCCGGGACGTGCTGAAGGTAGCCGTCGGGGAACTGGGGAACACGGAATATCCCGCCAACTCCAACCGGACCAAATACGGCGCGTGGTACGGCCTGGACGGGAACCCCTGGTGTATGATGTTTGTGCAGTGGTGCTTTGCTCAGGCCGGGCGCCCGCTGCCTTACCGGACGGCCAGCTGCGCGGCTATGCTGAGCTGGTACCGGAAGCATCAGCCGGAGCGGGTAGTCAGCCTGCCGGAGCCCCGGGATATCATTATCTACAATTTCGGACACACGGGGATTGTGGAGAGTGTAGCCGCAGGGACCATCACTGCCATCGAGGGCAATACTTCTGCCGGAGAGTCCGGGAGCCAATCCAACGGCGGCGGAGTCTTCCGGCGGACCAGGAAGAAGGCGCTGGTAACGGCATATATCAGGGCATTTGATGATTTGGACAAGGAGGATTGCATGACCGGAAAGGAAATCTATGACGCACTGAACGATTACCTCGGCAGACAGCCGGTCCCCGCGTGGGCAAAGGAGGAGCTGGAGGAGGCGGTGAAGCTGGGCATCACCGACGGCAAAGAGCCTATGCAGCTGATTCCCCGCTATCAGGCAGCCATCATGGCCAAGCGGGCCAGGGAGAGAAAATAGAATTTGTAT
>JAAZZJ010000497.1 GCA_014237695.1 Oscillospiraceae bacterium
ACAGAAAAGTAATACTTCGCCTGACTGCCCTTTTCGCCGCCCACTACCAATAGCCCCTGGGGATGCTCCTGCACATAGACCGGATAATCCCCCAAATACCACCGGCTGAATTTTGCCACGTCCGCTGCCGTGTACCGCCGGGGCAATTCCTCCGGCAGTCTGCTCTGAAAAATGACCGTTCCTATATCGTCCAAAACCATGGCCCAGGCGTGATGTTCTTCCAACATTTCGGCCAGCTCCCCAGCCGCCGTCAAATGTCCTGTTCCGTCCAGAGTAATCCTGTCACAGATTTCGCTCATGGAGAGGTCCGGTGTCTCCGAGGTCTGCCAGGCCCAGATCAGCACAGAGAAAAACAGGACAACATTGAGTAGCAGGAACAGCACGATGATGCCCACCATAGATAAAAAGTATTTCCGAAAGAAGCGTTCCACAGGTTTCATTTCTCCGACTCCTTTACCACCAGCTTATATCCCAGGCCCTTCACCGTCAGGAGCGACACGGGCTTTGACGGATTTTCCTCGATCTTCTCCCGCAGGTGCCGGATGTGGGTCATCAGCGTTGTCTCATAGCCCTGCCAGATTTCTCCGCACAGCGTTTGACAGAGAACGCCGATGGTGACGATCCGGCCCGCATTTTCCGCCAGCTTTTCAAAAACGCTATACTCCTTGGCGGTCAAGGGCGTCCGCAGTCCATCTCGGATAACCTCTGCCCGGTCTAAATCCACCGAGGCAGCGTTCAGCGTAACAACCCGCTCTTTTTCAGGATAGGCCCGTTTCAAAATTGCCTGAACCCGCAGCAGCAATTCCTTCGGGAGAAAAGGCTTGACCAGATAATCGTCCGCCCCCAGCTCGAACCCGGCAAAGCGGTCCTCGGCTTCCCCCTTCGCGGTGAGCATAAGAACGGGAACTTTGCTGACGGCCCGAATTTCCTGGAGCAGTTCAAACCCGTCCATATCCGGCATCATCACATCCAGAATGATGATGCCGGGTATTTTTTTCGCCATCACCGTCAGCGCCTCTTGCCCGGAGGCCGCTGTTGTAATCTGTGTATATCCGGCGCTCTCAAAAATGGAGCGGATCATTGTCCGCAAATCTTTTTCATCGTCTACAACGAGGATTTCTCTGTTCAGCATATAAGCCCCTCCTGTCCGCACTCATTATAGCGCAGAAACTAAAAATTGTATATGCCATCAGCGCAATCTCAAGGTTATCTCAAGGTTCCCTCAAGGATCGCTCAAGGAAGGTGCTGTATACTGACCCCGCAAAGGAGGTAAACGCTATGAGCGAAATCGTCATCGAAACAAAACAGCTGACAAAACAGTACGGAACGCAAAAGAGCGTGTCGGAGCTGAACATCCATGTTCAAAGAGGCCGCATCTACGGTCTGCTGGGCCGAAACGGAGCCGGAAAAACCACCACCATGAAGATGCTGCTGGGCCTGACCCAGCCCACGTCAGGGAAGGTGACGATCTGGGGGAAGTCCCTGCTGGGCAATGAGAAGAAGCTG
>JAAZZJ010000498.1 GCA_014237695.1 Oscillospiraceae bacterium
GGCATGGTGTAAAATTCTGTGTAAGCGATATTCGACAAAGCCAAGGATGGCACTGGAGGACAGAGCAGACAGGAGGGTGAAACCCTTGTCCACAAATGGTTCAGACGGACGGGGCGGTATGCGCGCCGCATGCGGCGTGAATGCCGTCATGGCCGTCTGAACAAGCTAAAGCAAGGGGGTCAGCCAACTGCCCGGTCAGCGAACATGATCTGGAGTTGGCTGAGGACCATGTCCCAATTCTGACACCGGGCATGCCAGTGCTTGACAATCCGCTGGGAGGCCAGATAGAGCATCCGGCGCAGGGAATCGTCGTTGGTAAAGCTGGGCTTGTTTTTGGTGATCTGGCGGAATTGGCGGTTGAGACCCTCAATGATGTTCGTCGTGTATATGATCTTCCGAACTTCAGGCGGATATTCATAAAAGGTACTCAAGACATCCCAGTTCTCCTCCCAGCTTTTCACGCAGGAGGGATACTGTCTGCGCCACTTTTCTCCGAATTGGAGCAGAGCGTCCTCCGCTTCGCCCAAGGTGACGGCAGTGTAGATTTTCTTGAGATCGGCCACCACCTGCTTGATGTCCTTCCAGCTGACGAAACGGGTGGAGGAGCGGATCTGATGGACGATGCAGCGCTGCAAACGACTCTTGGGATACACGGCCTGGATGGCCTCCATCATGCCGCACAGGCCATCCGTGCAGAACAGATATACATCCAAAACTCCCCTGGATTTGAGGTCATTCAGCACAGAAAGCCAAAATTTGCTGCTTTCGTGCTCCCCAATCCACACGCCCAGGATGTCCTTCCGGCCGTCCATGGTGATACCCAACACCACATAGGCCGCCTTGGTCACATACCGGTGGTCCTCCTTCACCTTGTAATGGATGGCATCCATAAAGATGAAGGGATACACCTTTTCCAAAGGCCGGTTCTGCCACGCTGTCACCTCTGGCATGATCTTCTCTGTGATCTTTGTCACCAGCTCCGGGGATATTTCCACATCGTACAGTTCCTTGATTTGTTCGGCGATGTCCCGCTGGCTCATCCCGCAGGCGTACAGGGCCAGAATTTTCTCTTCCATCCCGTCCGCATTCCGATTGTACTTGCTAATGATTTTCGGCTCAAAACTCCCCTTCCGGTCCCGGGGGACCTTGATGTCCACTTCCCCCAACTGCGTCTTCACCGTCTTCCGGGAGTACCCGTTGCGGTAGTTTGGCGTTGTCTCGGACGCCTCTGCACGCTGGCAGCGTTCCCGCCCCAGTTCCTCGTCCAGTTCTACCTCCATGACCGTCTGAACCACGTCACGGAACATTTCCTTCATGGCGGTCATGATCTCCGCCGTGCTGGTAAACTGCTGGCTCTTGACATACTCTTTCAGTAATTCCGCTGGTGCTGTATTCATTTCCTTCGGCTCCTTCTTGATTGGTTGTTATTTCCATTCTTGACTGAGCCGAACTTTTTTATACTGTCATAGTTTGTCGTTTACACGAAATTTTGCGGGGCCTC
>JAAZZJ010000499.1 GCA_014237695.1 Oscillospiraceae bacterium
AATCTTGTACCGGTGCTGAACGTGTATGAAAACATCGTCCTGCCTATCCAACTGGATGGCGGACAGCCGGACAAAGGTTATACAAACCAGATCATTGAAACCCTGGGCCTGGGTTCCAAGCTGCAGAATCTGCCCAACAACCTCTCCGGCGGCCAGCAGCAGCGGGTGGCCATCGCCCGCGCGCTGGCGGCGAAGCCGGCGATCATCCTGGCGGACGAGCCCACCGGAAATCTGGACAGCCGGACCAGCCAGGATGTCATGAGCCTGCTGAAGGTCACCAGCCAGCGGTTTGCGCAGACCATCGTGATGATCACCCACAACGAGGAGATCGCCCAGATGGCCGGACGCATCATCCGCATCGAGGACGGCCGCATTGTGGTACGGGGGTGAACGGCATGATTAAAGTATCCAACGGGAGCTGCGTCCGGCGGCTTGGCTTTCGTTCCATGAAAGCGGCCCGGGTCCGGAACGCTGTCGCGGCGCTGGCCATCGCCCTGACCACGGTGCTGTTCACCTCCCTGTTTACCATCGCCGCGTCCATCAACTACTCTCTCCAGCAGGAGAACTTCCGCCGGGCCGGAGGCGACGCCCATGGCAGCATCAAATATATCAGCTGGGAGCAGTCGGAGCAGCTCCGCCGGGACCCTCTGATCCAGGATTCCTGGCGCCGTCTCTTTGTGGGAATGCCCCACGACCCGCCCTTTCACATATCCCATGTGGAGGTCAGCTATATTGAGCCCAACGGCGCGTCCCACTACTTCTGTACCCCCGTGGAGGGCGCGCTCCCCCGGGAGGGCGCCGATGAGGCCGCGACGGATACCCGCGTCCTGGCCCTGCTGGGCGTCGAGCCCAGGGTGGGCGCGCAATTTACCATACCCATTACGCTGGACGAGGGAACCCCGCATCCCCGCACAATAGAGCGGACGTTCACCCTCTCCGGCTGGTGGGAATACGACAGCGCCACGCCTGCCAACCACGTGCTGCTGCCCCGGTCCGCCGCCGAGGAGATCTGCGCGCTGTCCAACGGGGAGGAGGACTCCTTGACGGGCGTCTGGAATCTGGACATCATGTTCAAGAGCGCCATAGGCATTCGAGAAAACCTGAGCGCGGTGCTGGGAAATTATGGCTATCAAAGCGCCGAGGCGTGGGCGGAGAACTACCTGATCATCGGCGTGAACTGGGGCTACACCGGGGATCGGATCTCTAACGGCATTGACCCCGTGCCCTTCATTACCATTGTGGTGATTCTTCTGCTGATCATCTTCACCGGGTATCTCATCATTTACAATATCTTCCAGATCTCCGTCACCAATGACATCCGGTTTTACGGCCTGCTGAAAACCATCGGCGCCACGGGGCGGCAGATCAAGCGGATGATCCGCCAGCAGGCGCTCCTGCTCAGTCTGGCGGGCATCCCCATCGGCCTGCTTCTGGGCTTCGCCGCCGGCAACATATTGGCGCCGGTCATCATGGCCCATCTCAACTATAAGAACTCGTT
>JAAZZJ010000500.1 GCA_014237695.1 Oscillospiraceae bacterium
AGCTCCGCAAGGCCCTCCAAATTTCCTCCCAGCAGCGCGGACAGCATCGCCAGGCTGGCCCCGGAGGCGTCGGGGGCCAGCTGCCGGATGGCGGCGGTCATCTGGTCCACCGCCGAAGGGTTCTGGTAGACGGCATAGGGCTGGCCGGTCAGGGCGGTATAACGCCGGTCCATCTTTTCAAAGGCGGCGTCGTAGGCGTCCCCCCAGCGCTCCCGGGTGGGCAGGTGGAGATCGGCGCCGTAGCGGCCGCAGCCCCAGTCGGACAGCGGCACCTGCGTCACCAGGTCCTCCCTGCTGACGATATTGAAGATATTCTCATACCCCTCTGCGGCCGCCTGGAAGGACACCGCCGGGGAAGCAAAAGTGTAGGCGTATACGCCCTCCCGGCCTCCGGCGGTGAGGCTGGCGGCGGTCAGGTTGGCTACCGCTCCTCCCCTGCTGTGGCCGGTAATCAGGAAGCGCGCCGCCTCCAGCTCCCTGCCGCCAATGCCCGCACTGCTGAAATATTTCTCCAGGTTTTCCAGCAGCTCGTCCCGGGCCTTGGCAAAGCCCGCGTGGTCGGCGCCGGAGCCCATATTGAGGTTGCCGGCCCACTCCATATAGTCCCCCGTCCCCCGGATCACCACTGCCGTCAGCCAGACAGAGCCGCCATCCGCAGCGGGGACCTTCTTCCGGGCGAAGACATAGGCCGCCGCGCGGCCCGCTTTTTCCGCCGAGAGATGGTAGTTATAGGCCTGCACGCCGGTGAAGCCCAGATCCGTAAGGGCCTCCTGCACGCCGGTGTCCCCGCCGCCCAGGTAGGCCGCGCCGCTCAGGGCCATGGAGGCTACCGCCAGCTGGTGAAGGTAGGTCTTGCTGTCCCGGGAAAACCAGGCGTCGTTCCACGGGAAGGTCACTTCCGCCGTTCCGGAGACGCCGGTGCTGATCTGGGCGGAGGCCGTTTTCTCTCCCCCAGACGCCAGAGCCGCCGGGGACAGCAGGGCGGCTGCTGCGGCGCACAGAAGCAGGGCGGCAAGAAAGCGGCTGAGCCCCGGGTAATGGTTTTTATAGATGCCTGTCAAAAGATATCCTCCTTTTTGCCTTGATTTTTCTTTGGCAGTAGTATACCGCATTTGTCCGTGGAATACAACTTCTTTTGTCCCGGTTTCCTGCCGGCTCTTCGGGACGGCGGGGGAAAAGCGAGTCCCGCCCTTGCTTTTTGCAGGTGGGGATGCTACAATAGCCAAGAAGAAATTTTTCCCAGCGGAGCGGCGCGGGCCGTCCCGCTGGAACAGAGGGGGCGGCATGGTGGAAAAATCAGCGGAGCAAAAGCAGGCCGGGGAACGCCGTTCCCTGGTCCGCCTCGTATGCCGCCCTCTGGCCGCCGGGATGCTGGCGGTATGCGCCCTCCTCACCATCCTGGCCGCCGCCGCGGCCTATCCCGCCGCCCGAGAGGCCGGGGCGCTGTGGCTGCTGTTCCTCCTGGC
>JAAZZJ010000049.1 GCA_014237695.1 Oscillospiraceae bacterium
CATTTTGTCAAACTTTAGCGGTTGACCTCCGGATTGTCTGTCCGGCCTAATAAGTAATCGACGGAACACCCCAGATAATCCGCCACGGTAACAAGGTTTTGGGCATATATCTTAGAGGATGGATTGGTTTTCCACAAGCTAAACAGGCTTTCGGTCATACCGGTATCCTTTGCAAGTCGATAGGGTGTGATCCCTCTATTTTGCATAATTTGCAATATTCTTTCTGAATATTCCATAGTATATTGCCTTTCCTGCTACATTAAAAATCTAATGTAATTGCTATTGACTACATTAAAATTCTGATGTATAATTAGATATACACTACACAAGGAGGGAGCGCAATGCAAGAGCCATTAAGAGAGATCTTCGAGATTTACGAGGAAAAGGTTGGAAGTCATCCCATGACTAGGGAAGAAAGAGCCGTATGGAACCGGGCGCAGGCATCGCTTGGGGAGAACATGGTCGATGAAATGGTCCATGCCCAGAGCCGGTCTTTGACAGAAGCGGAGTACGACTGCTTCCGCATGGGCTTCCGCCTGGGGGCGCAACTGATGCTGAGCCTCCGATAGACGGTTCATTCCCCCATTTCGCACCCCGGGGAGTTGGCCCCGCCAGACGGTAGGGGCTCTCGATCACCACGCTGAAATAGACGCAGAAGGGGAACGAAGCGGACGGTACTGTCAGTAGAAAAAACCAAACCATGCCTCGGGCGCAAAATAAATAACCCCCATAATGAAGGAAGGTTCTTAGGAAACTACGTTTCCTAAGCGCGTTTTTGCCTACTTTTGGCGCGGGCCAAAAGTAGGCGCGGAGTCCGGGGCCGCGCAGGTCCCGGGCCATCGACAAGAAACCGCCCCCACGCCGCCCGAAGGGCGGCAGATACCTCATCTCTTTTTCCAGAGACTTGGGAACAACAACAGCAGCAACGGCATGATCTCCAACCGCCCCAGCAGCATATTCGCGCTCAAAAAAATCTTACTCCCATTGGAAAGAAAAGAAAAGTTGCATGTTGGCCCCAATACATCAAAAGCAGGCCCCACGTTGCTGATACACGTCAGCGACGCGGTAAAGGCGGCGGTGATGCCCACGTCGTCCCAAGCCACCACCAGCGTCCCCAGCAGCAACAGAAAAATGTAGGCGAAAAAGAACAGAGAGATCCCCGACAGAATAGGCTCATCCACCCGGTCGCCGTCGCTCTTGATGGTGGTCACCACCCGGGGATGAAGGATACGCTGGACCTCCCGGCGGAGGTTCTTAAACAGCAGCACCACCCGGATCTGCTTGATGCCGCCGGCGGTGGACCCCGCGCAGGCCCCGGCGAACATGACCAGCACAAGGACCACCTGGGAGAAGGTGGGCCAGAGGACATAATCATACGTCATATACCCCGTGGTGGTCATCAGGGTTACCACCTGAAAAACGCTGTCGGTGACCGTCCGGACGTCCAGAGCCCAGCCGGCATGAAAAACCAGGTTCATTACGATCAGAGCCGCCGCCCCGCCGGTCATGAGGGTGTAGGAGCGCAGCTCCTCGCTCTCGAACACCGCCCGGAAATTCCGCAGCAGCGCAAAGTACAGCAGGGCGAAGTTGATGCCGGAGAGGAACATGAAAACGATGATGATCCACTCCACCGCCAGACTGCCATAGGCGGCGATGCTGGCGTCCTTCACCGAAAAGCCGCCGGTGGAGATGGTGGTAAAGGCATGGATGACGGCGTCATACCAGGGCATCCCGGCGATCTTCAGGCAGATCACTTCCGCCACGGTCAGGCCGATGTAGATGCTGTAGAGGATCTTGGCGGTGTCGTTGACCCGGGGAGTCAGCTTGCTCTTGATGGGTCCGGGGGACTCGGCGCGCATGAGGTACACGCTCCCCTCTCCCAGCTTGGGCACCAGCGCCAGAGCCAGCACCAGAACGCCCATCCCCCCCATCCACTGTGTCTGGGCCCGCCAGAAGAGGATGCCCGCGGGCTGGCCCTCAATGAAGGTAAACACCGTGGCTCCGGTGGTGGTGAAGCCGGATACGGTCTCAAACACCGCGTCCACATAATTGGGCAGGATGCCGGCGAATACATAGGGCAGAGCCCCGAAGAGGGACAGCACGATCCAGCAGAGGGCCACGGCGGCGAAGCCGTCCCGGGCCTGCATTTTGCTGCCCCTGCCAGGCAGCAGGCACAGCAGCTGCCCGACAGCCAGGGTGATGAGGGCGGAATAGAGGAACGCGGAGCCGTCCCCGCCGCCGGCGGCGAAGCCAATGACCATGGCCGGCAGCATCAGCACCGCCTCCACCCGGAGAATGAGGCCAAGAATATGGAATACCAGTTTATAGTTCATATAATCGGTTACAGCCTTCTTTCGTTACCGCGCATGTGTTCAACGGAGACCTGCCTCACGGATCCTGCAGGATCTCGTCCAGCTCCTGCAGGAAGAGGCTCTTGGCCATAATGATGACCTTGTCCCCCGCCCGGATGGAGGTGGAACCGTCGGGGATGATGGTCTTTCCCTCCCGGGCGATGGCGGCCACCAGAATGCCGGGCTTGAGGCGGCAGCCAAGCTCCGCAAGAGGCGTATCCAGAAATTTGGCGGTGGCGGTGGCGGTAAATTCCACCGCTTCCACCGCGCCGCCCAGGGGCTTGTAGACGTTCTCCACGGCGCTGCCCTCGCTGCGGGCCATGGCCCGGACGTAGGCGGAGATCTGGTTGGCGGTGATGTCCTTGGGGCTGATGATGCTGTCCACGCCGGACTCCCGCATCATGTCGATATAGTTGGGGCGGCTCATTTTTGCGATGACCTTTTTCACCCCGTGGCGCTGGGCGGTCATGGCCATGAGCAGATTCTCCTCGTCCCGGTTGGTCAGGGCGATGAAGGCGTCGGTATCCAGCAGCCCCTCGCCGTCGATGACGGCGCTGTCGGTGCCGTCCCCCCAGATGATGAGGCTGTCCGGCAGCTTGTCCGACAGGGCCTCGCACTTCTCCGGGTCCTGCTCCACAATGCGCACCTTCATGCCCACCTTCTCCACCGCCCAGGCCAAATAGGTGGCGATCTTACTGCCGCCCAGGACGGTGATCTGCCGGATGCGGTTGCCGTCCCGGCCGATGGTGTGGAAGAACTTGACGATCTCCCGCTGGGAGCCCACCATGTAGGCTTTGTCCCCAACCTGGGGCACAAAGCGTCCGTTGGGGACGATGGCCTCCCCGTCCCGGATGACCGTACACATCAGCACCCCATTGGGGTGCTTTTTGTTGTACTCAAAAAGATTTATCCCGGCGATCCCGTCGCTCTCCAGAATGGGGAAGCCGATCATCTCCACCAGTCCCCGGGCAAAGGTCTCCACGCTGAAAGCGGAGGGGACCCGCAGCAGGCGGGAGATCTCCTGGGCCGCGGCGTGTTCCGGATTGATAATCATGTTCAGGCCGACTTCCTTTTTCAGGAGATTGGCCTCCCGGTAATACTCCGGGGAGCGGATGCGGGCCACGGTATGCCGGGCCCCCAGCTTCTTGGCGATGAGGCAGCAGACGATGTTCAGCTCGTCGGAGCCGGTCACCGCTACCACCAGCTCCGTGTCCCGCGCCCCCGCCTCCCGGAGGGTTTGGATGGAGGCGCCGCTGCCCTCCACGCACATCAGATCCAGCGTGCTGTCGGCCACCTGCATGGCCTCCGCCCTGTGGTCGATGAGGACCAGCTCGTGATTTTCTCCGCTCAGCTGCCGGGCCAGGGTGAACCCCACCTTGCCGCAGCCGATGATAATAATTTTCATGTTGCGTACTCCTTGGGAGCGGCGGGCTTCAAAAGGACAAACCGCCTTTGCTCCGGTAAATCAGGGCCTTTATTCGTATTCTCCGGTAATGCTGCCCGCCTGAATGATATGGCGCTCCGCCTTTTTGAAAAAGGCTTTCTTGGTGGAACGGGGGCTCAGCGTAATGGCGCAGTCCAGCACATAAACGCTGAACCGGTAGACGTGGGTCCGGCCCCTGGGGGGCTTGGGGCCCGCGTAGCGGTGGCGGCCGTAGGCCAGCCCCTGCCTGGCTCCCCGCATACCGGGGACGCTTTTCCCGGCGGGAATTCCGCTCTTGATCCGGTTGGAGGCCGGGATGTTCCAGATGATCCAATGGGTGAAATTCCGGATGGGATGGGTCAGGTCCTCAAGGGTAATGGCCAGGGTGGCGGCATTGGGGGACAGATTCCAGATCAAAAACTCCGGAGAGCGGTCCTGCCCCCGGCCCGTATTTTCAATCGGGATGATTCCGCCGTCGTCAATGCCGACGCAGTCGAAATCCAGATGATAGCTTTCCATATTTTCTTCCTAACTTGTGATTATTTTCCGTTTCTTTCCCGGCCGGTCCGGCCCGCGGCGTCCGCCGGCCCCGGATGGAGATCAGCACGCCGTTGATTTCCGCTCCCATAATCAGCATCAGCGCTGTCAGGTTCAGCCACATCATCAGCACGATGACCGTACCCAAGGCTCCGTAAATGGCGGAGTAATTGGCAAAATTCTCCACGTAAAAGGAGAAGGCCGCCGACACCACCATCCAGCCCACCAGAGCCGCCAAGGCGCCGGGCACAATGTTCCGGGCCGGCTGCCGGCTGTCCTGAGCGGCGGCGTACAGCAGTCCCACCGCCGCGAACATGACCCCGCCCAGCACCAGGAAGCGCAGGTCGGTCCACAGCTCAATAAAGGCCTCCGGCACCACGAAGAACCGGCCCGCAAACTCCAGCGCCGCCCGGCCCACCGTGGCCAGGGCCAGGGTCAGGGCGATGGCCACCAGCAGAAATACGGTGTACAGCAGCACCTTGGCCATGTAAATGATCTGATTTTTTGGACGGGGCAGGTGGTAGGCCCGGCGCACGGCGATCATCAGGCAGTCCGCCGCCCGCATGGGAAAGTAGATGGTAAACACCAGCCCGAACCACAGCATTGCCCGGCTGGAGGTCTCGCTGACATAGCTGAGGTAGCTCTCGATCAGCTCCACCACCCCGGCCGGCAGCAGGGACGCGAGTCCCTGGATGATGCCGGAGATATCCAGCTCCAGCAGACCCAGCAGGCTGCTGAGGAAAATCAGGAGGGGACAGATCATAAAGAGCAGGTAGTAGGCCAGGGCCGCAGCCTCCTGGGCTACGCCGTGAAAGAGGTAGCGTTCCACCGTTCTGGTCAGGAATCTCCCGGGCCAGCTGTCTAAAATCGATTTCATCCATTTGGGCAAGTCAGCTTCCCTCCTGCTGCCTGAGCGGCGTATTGTGGCGGTTTGATTTTACCATCCCGCCGCCAAGAATTCCGTCAAAGATTGACCGCGTTCACCGGTGATCCCGCCAGAAAGGCCCGCAGGTTTCCCGCCGCGATGTCCATGAGGCGGCGCCGTGCCTCCAGAGGCGCCCAGGCGATGTGGGGGGTGATGACGCAATTCTTTGCCGCCAGCAGAGGGCTTCCGGCAGGAATGGGTTCCGACTCCGCCACATCCACCCCGGCGGCGCGGAGCCTGCCGCTGTTCAGGGCGTCCGCCACGTCCTGCTCCGCCAGAAGCGGGCCGCGGCTGGTGTTGAGGAGGATGGCCCCCTCCTTCATCCGGGAGATGGTCTTCCGGTTGATGAGCCCCCGGGTCTCCGGAAACAGGGGGCAGTGGAGGCTCACCACGTCGCTGCGCCGCAGCAGCTCCTCCAGAGGGACATAGGGCGCAGGGCGCTCCCCCATGGCCCAGGGGTGGGGGCCGCAGGCGATGACGGTCATGCCCAGGGCCCCCGCAATCCGTCCTACCGCCTGTCCGATGCTGCCGAAGCCCACGATGCCCATGGTTTTTCCCGCCAGCTCGATGAGAGTGCCGTCCCAGAAGCAGTAGTCGATGCTCTCGCTCCACCGCCCGGCGTGGACAGCCTGGTTGTGGTGGCCGGCCCGGTGGCAGATCTCCAGCAGCAGGCCAATGGTCAGCTGGGCCACGGAGGCGGTGCTGTAGCCGGGGACATTGCACACGGGAATCCCCTTCTCCCTGGCGGCCTCCACGTCCACCACGTTGTACCCGGTGGACAGCAGCCCCACGTACCGCACCGCCGGGCAGCGGTCCAGAATGGCGCGGGTAATGGGCGTTTTGTTGGTGAGGACGATCTGACTGTCTCCGACGCGGCGGATAATCTCCTCCTGATCGTCCACCGGCGTGCGGTCATGGATGGTTGTCTCGCCCATGTTCGAAAAGGCGGACCAGTCCAGATCTCCGGGATTCAGGCTGCGGCCGTCCAGTATCACGATTTTCATAGAAACCTCCCCAAGCGCCCGGACTTTCGTATTCGGAGAAAGACCGGCAGGCGCGGCTTTCCGCTTTTGCCCATTTTATACCATATTGCCGTATTTAGCAAGAGGGACAGGAATGCGGAGGTAAAAACGGCAGCCGGAGCGCTGTGCCCTGGACGGTACAGCAGAATTTATCAAAGCAAGTCGTCTTCCGTAAACAAGTCGTCTTCTGTTAGAAAGATATCGTCCGGCACGGTAATCGGCTGGCCCGGGAGATTGCGCAGGCACGCCAGCAGATTGTTTACCTTCTGCACCACCTCATCGCCATCTTCTTCCTGTAAGATGCGGATCAGCTCTTTCAGGATTCCGGGGACCTTCTGGTGCAGCAGTTCCCCGTTTTTCAGCATAAATTGAGATAAGCTATGCTCTGCGTTGCAGGATGAATATGTGCGAGAATATTTTCGCCTAAGATGTTTGTATTTTGTATGCAGGAATAAAGCGGGGGGAAATATATGAGCTGTTTTCTCATTTGGGTCCTTTCTCTTTTCCGTAATACAGATTTTGTCGAAAAAGGAATCGCATGTCATACATAAGTCATAATTTTGCTTTAGATACGTAATCTGCAGCTGATATAAAAGTTGGCGGCACTCATCATCGAGTAATAAGATAGTATTGTCTAAGATGAGTAGCTTATGTTCTGCAATAAGCTCTTCAAGTGCATCACATCCACAAACTCCTTTATCCGTGTCAAAAATCAACTGTTGCTCTAAATCAGGGCGTTTTATCAGCAGCGAGCTATACATGGCCTCTGGAATCATCTGTGGTTTGTCCTTTAGAAGAGCGCTCTCTGCACGCAGATATGTAAATCCTTCCCAGACGAAACATCCTCGTATCAACTCAAGATCACAGGACATTTCCAATGAGAGTTCTCGAATTCCAAGTCGCGCCACATCTACGCCTGGGCGGTACTTGTCTTGCAGGAGAACAACTGTTCCCAACTCGAGTTCACGCCAAGTGGGTGAATGAAAAAACTCACTATCTCCGCATAGAATGCCGTTATGTGCCGCAATGCAATGTAACCGGGTTCTGTCAAAGAGTTGGCCGAAATATTTATAATACCAGGGGCGTTCATATAATTTGCAAACCGTGAATTCAATGTATTTGTTATATTTCGTATATTCCTGGTACTTTTTCTGTTCGTTTTCGTTGGGGAGTGTCTCTCCTGTAATTTCCTGATATTTTTGACCAATTTCCGCTATTTTCTTATTCAGACTTTCCATAGAAAGAGTGGACCATTTGCGGCACATATGCCGCTTCCAGCGAGAGTTGATGATATACTGATATTCTATTGCGCGTATAATTTCCTCTTGGATTTTCTCCTGCTGCCGATCTCCTTCACACAATCCAATCAATTTTTTGTACATGTCCAAAGAAAATCCTTTTCTATATTCGATTTTTCTTTTAAGCACATCCATTGTCTGTTGAAATTCCGATGAAAAGTTCAGAGAAATTTTAATGGAAAGGGTATCCTTCGTGTCATTTGTATCTAGTACTATCCTAACCTCTGCCTTTACCGTTTCCTCCCCGAATTTCAACTTAAGCGCATCACATTTCCCCTCGACCCGAGCCAACAGCACCGCTCCCGAAAGATACGGCGACTCCGTATACCGGTCCAGCGGGGCGCATTTCAAAACAACCTTCGGCGGTACGTCGAAGACCACTCCCGGCAGCTCCTGAGCGACCTGCCGGCACTGCTCCTCTGTCATGGGGAACTCCAGGACGCCCTGTTCCGCCAGGTTGTCCGACGGATGGATGGCATGGACCGCTTCCATAAACTCATCCTTCGTTGCATAGTCGAAGGAGCCCTCCGCGCCGTCGTAATGGATGGGAACAGGGGGATAGATCACATAGCGGTCTACAATCTCCTTAAAGCCCGTGTACTTCCCGGTCTGATAGAGGTTGGTCCGCACGGCGATGGCAGTACCCGGTTTTTGCAGGTACTTCCTTTTCTCTGCATCCGTTATCCCCTTCATGGGAGCGGGGCAATGTCCCTCCTCCTGGCTTGCCAGATAGTAATAGCCGCTCATCCCGTGCATACTCAGCCGCAGCGCCGGGGGATAATTCCCGTCCGTACGGAACCGCTTGGTGCTGACCTCTACCCGGTTGGAGTCCTCGCCGCCCATGAAGCAGGACAGGATCCCGATGCCAAACCGGCTGATCGGCGTATAATCCGGGTCGGCTTTGCAGCGGATCTTCTCTTTTTCAAAAGCGTCTGAGGCATAGTAGGAGCTGCCGATCTTCAGAAAATGATTTTCGATAATCTCCTTTGTCATGCCGGTGCCGTTGTCCTCAATGCGGAACCAGTGATAGCCCTCCTCATCCATCCAGGAACGGATATTCACCTGGGGTTTCCAGTTCCCCGGGAGATTCCTGTCCAGCTGCTGCCTGGTGCGAACGGCGTCAATAGCGTTCTGAATCAGCTCCCGGACGAACACCGACGGGTCGCTGTACAGCTCCTCCCCCACCAGAAGCTCCATGATCTGATCCTGGTCCATGGTCAGATGGTATTGCCCCGACACGTACCCGTCGGCTTTGATCGTGCGCTTGATCTTGCCGGGCAAAACAAAATCCTTCCACTTCTTCTCACCATAGGAGCGGAGCAGCCTGCTGCATTCACTCAGCTCACGGTCTGCCCAATCCAGGTAGCTGTTGACTGTCTGCTCGATCTGCATGGAGGCGCACTTCGCATGGTAGGGCAGGTCATAGGGAACCTGCCGGTCGGGTATGTGCGCAAAATCAAACCCCTGTGAGGCGATATGCTTTTGCCATTCCTCCCTGCTGATTTTGGCTTCGCTTCCCTCCGGACGGTCCAGCCCGCTGTAATCATAGACCGCTTTGGGCGCGCGGCTGGTATCAAAATCCAGAATATCCGCCAGACGGAGCAGGACGGCGCAAAAACGGAGGTCTGCCGACGGCGTGCTTTCCAGACCGTTCAGATCAAAAACAGACTCGCCGTGACTCCGGCACACCCGGAACAGATCATCCACATCCACCTTGCCCACCAATACCTGCGGCCATTCTATGCCTTCAAGCAGCTCCTGCGACCGCTCGTGGTGGATGCTGCGCAGATATCTTTGCAGCATCCCGTCTGTAAGCTTCGGTTCATCCGGGTTTTCCGCGTAGGCTTTGATGTATTCGCTGTGATTTCTCTCCAAGTACCGGGCAAGGCGGTCCGTGTTGTCAAGCAGCTCCGCTTTTTCCTCTTCGCTGCAGCTCATCCCCACATCATGACAGCAGGCGGCCAGGATCAGCATGGCGGCCTCGTCACGGGAAAGGCTGCCGGTTTGATCGCCCAGAAGATTGTCCATGATGCGGAGAACATTGCAGATATGAACCTCATCATGGAGCGTATACATCGGAAATTGGTCACGGATCATCTTGGACCGGTCAACGCCGAATGTACAGACAGCCTTGATACCAGCCAGATATTCGTGCGCGATCTTCTGGCCGGACGCCGAGTGTTCGTCCTCCTCTTCCGCTTTCTGCTCCAAGACTTTCCACAGTGCTTCTTCGGTAACACCCATGCCGCTTCCCGTCCTCTCTCAATCAGAATGAAAGGTCCGTTCAGAACCTTCTCCATGAAGCCCGCCGTTCTGCGCCCTTGCCGCCGGGCGGGGTATTTTCCTCATGATACCATAGATGCCGTTTGCAGACAAGAAAAAGGGCAAAAAATGGGAGAATTTTTCCAGTATATTCCTCTGCCCTGCCTCCGTCCGCGGCACTTCTCTCCCCGCGCTGCCATCATTCCCTCTTTTCCGTGTTTTGTCAATAGGTAAATGCAAGATTTTTTGATTTTATTTTTTCGAGCGGGCGGCGGGCGGTTTCCCCCGCTCAAAGCAGAATGGAAATCAGGTCCCCGAACTCTTGTTGAAACATCTTCGCCGCTGATTTATAGTTGAATATCCCGCGCGGATATTTGTTTATCCACCGTTCCAGTTCCTTTATTTCCTCTTCCGTTGTGTCCGCAAAATCAAAGCCCTTTGGATACCTCCGCCGAACCATCGTGTTTTGATTTTCGTTACTGCCCCGCTCCCAGCTACAATACGCATGGCAGAAGAAGAACTGTGCCCGCGCCTCTTCCGGGTCCAGCGCAGACCGGGCCATTCCCTCAGCGTCCGAAAACTCCGAACCATTATCAACCGTAATCGTTTTGAAAATCTGCCCGAACGCCTCCCCGCACCGCCGTTCCAGATCGTCCAGCGCGGCAACAACACATTCCATCGTTTTACGCGCCATCAGAATTAAGATTTCCCAGCGGGTTTTTCTCTCAGTCAGAACCAGAAGCGTTTTTTGCGAACCCTCTTTTGGCCCTTCCACACAATCCATTTCCCAGTGTCCCGGCGTTTCCCTGCTTTCAACCTCTTTCGGCCTGTTCTCTATGCTTTCGCCGCGCGGCGGGCGGGCGGCGCGCTTCTGGTTCTGCTTCTTCTTTTTCTTCTTCTTTCGCAGAAGGTCTTTATTCGTTACGCCCAGCACGCCGTTTGCAATGTATCTATAAAGCGTTGTTTTGGAAACCTTCGTTTTGAAGGTCAGCCCTTCTTCTTCGATCTCTCCCAGAACCGCGCCAGGGGAATACCCCTCTTCCAAAATCTTTTTCTCTATATGCTCCGCGTATTCGTGATCGTGTCCAATCTTTTTTTCAATTTTCAGCCTGTTATTAAAATTCAAGTGTGAAAAATGCCGCATTGCAAGCCCTCCCGCAAAAGCAATAACCCCCGGCCCGCCTTCCGGCAAGCTGGGGGTTATTGCTTTCTTCGTTCCCGGCCTGCTGTTCGGCTTACGGGTTCAAATCGTCTTTCTTTTCCTTTGTGTCGATTTCCTCATAGGCGCGAATTCCGAAATAGCCGCCGTTCTTCGTGTAGAGGTCAGCGGCGCAATCTTCATCACAAACCAGCGCGTTGTTTTCGTCGCGGGACACGGTTCCCCAACCGTCCTTTGCGGCCTGCCGGTAAGTTTCGGTCTTGCCGTATGCCTTATACACGGGAACACTGGCAACCGCCGTTACGAAATAGCGAACTTCCCACTTTTTCTTCATTTCGGAACCCTCCCG
>JAAZZJ010000004.1 GCA_014237695.1 Oscillospiraceae bacterium
CCTCAACCTGGACTACTCGGATGACGAATCGCCGCTTTCTTTGAAGGTGGACTTCCTCCTGTCCTTCTGCGACATTGTGGTGGGCAGCAAGGACGGCCTCCAGCCTATTGAGAAAACGGTCATTGACCGCTGTGTGCGGCTGGTGTACCGGCAGTACCTGGAGGACCCCCGCCCGGAGAATATGCCCATCCTGGAGGACTTGTACCAGCTTTTGCTGAAACAGGAGGAAAAGGAGGCCCACTTCATCGCCACGGCGCTTGAAATCTATGTCACCGGCAGTCTGAACGTGTTCAACCACCGGACCAACGTGGACATTGACAACCGGATCGTCTGCTACGACATCAAGGAGTTGGGCAAGCAGCTGAAACAGCTGGGGATGCTGGTGATCCAGGACCAGGTGTGGAACCGCGTTACCGTCAACCGGGCGGCGGGAAAGACCACCCGATACTATGTGGATGAGTTCCATTTGCTCTTGAAGGGGGAGCTGGCCTCCTGGAGCGTGGAAATCTGGAAGCGGTTCAGAAAGTGGGGCGGAATCTCCACCGGCATCACGCAGAATATCAAGGATTTGCTGGCTTCGCGGGAAATCGAGAACATTTTTGAGAACAGCGATTTCATTTACATGCTCAATCAAGCCGCCGGGGACCGGCAGATTCTCGCCAAACAGCTGAACATCTCCCCCCACCAGCTGTCCTACGTCACCCACTCCGGCGAGGGCGAGGGGCTTCTGTTCTATGGCAACGTGATTCTGCCCTTTGTGGACCGTTTCCCCAAGGACACGGAGCTGTACCGGCTGCTCACTACCAAGCCCCAGGAGGTCGCGGTATGAAGCGCCAGCCCCGCCTCCAGTTCACGGATGCAGAGCTGTCCCCCAAGCTGAAACGGCACGTCCGGCGGGCGGAGCGGGCGGCGGACAAGGCGGAACGGGCGCGGGAAAAGATACCCAAGGACCGGAAGAAACTCAAACGCCGGATGATCGAGCAGCAGTCCGCCAAGGCCCGCAAGGGCAAAAAGCACCTCTATTTCGAGGATGTGGACCGGCCCAAGCCCCCCTCCAAGCTGTCCCACGCCGTCCAGGCCACGCCCCTCAACGCCGCCTCCGTCCAGGCCCACTGGAAAATCCGGGAGGCGGAACAGGACAACACGGGCCTGGAGAGCGCCCACCGGCTGGAGGAAGCGGCGGAGGGCGGGGTCCGCCTCGCGGCCTATTCCTACCGCGCCCAAAAGCTGCGGCCCTACCGGGAGGCGGCAAAGGCAGAGAAACAGCTGGAAAAGGCCAACGTGAACGCACTGTATCAGAAGCATCTCCACGACAATCCCCAGCTTGCCAGCAACCCCCTCTCCCGCTGGCGGCAGAAGCGGGCCATTCAAAAGCAGTACGCCGCCTCGGTGAAGTCCGGCCAGACCGCCGCCGCCACCATGGAGAACACCGCCAGGGCCGCGAAAAGGGCGGCGGAGAAGTCCAAAGACGCCGCCGGTTTCATCCTGCGGCACAAGAAGGGCATCGGCATCATCCTCGGCCTGCTGGCCTGCGTCAGCCTTCTGCTCAACTGCATGGCCTCCTGCTCCGTTCTGCTGGAGGGCGGGCTGACCGCGCTGGGCGGCTCCACCTACCCCTGCCGGGACGAGGATATGCTGGGGGCCGAGGCCGCATATGCCGGAATGGAGGCGGCGCTCCAGAATGAGCTGGACAATTATGCCAGCCTGCACCCCGGCTATGACGAGTACAACTTCGACCTGGACGAGATCAGCCACGACCCCTATGTGCTGGTCTCCATCCTCACCGCCTACCACCGGGGGGAGTGGACGCTGGCGGAGGTGCAGGGGACGTTGGAAATGCTCTTTGACCGGCAGTACATTCTCACCGAGGACGTGGTGGTGGAGGTGCGCTACCGGACGGAGACCCGGACGGACAGCGAGGGCAACGACTACGATGTGGAAGTCCCCTACAATTATTACATCTGCAACGTGACCCTGGAAAATTTCGACCTGTCCCATCTGCCAATCTACATCATGGGGGAGGATCAGGTCAGCATGTACGCCACCTACATGGCGACCCTGGGCAACCGCCCGGACCTGTTCCCCGCCAGCCAGTACCCCAACGCCTCCCAGCGGGAGGACTATCTGGATTACGACGTACCCCCGGAGGCATTGGAGGACGAGACCTTTGCCGCTATGCTGGCCGAAGCCGAGAAATATCTTGGCTATCCCTACGTCTGGGGCGGCAGCTCCCCGGCCACGTCCTTTGACTGCTCCGGCTTTGTGTCGTGGGTCATCAATCACAGCGGCTGGGACGTGGGACGGCTGGGGGCCAAGGCCCTGTGCAACCTCTGCACCCCGGTCTCGCCCGCCAACGCCCGCCCCGGCGATCTGGTGTTTTTCATCAACACCTACGACGCCCCGGACCCCAGCGCGCCTACGCACTGTGGAATTTATGTGGGCAATAACATGATGATTCACTGTGGAAATCCCATTTCTTACGCCAATTTGAACAGCAGTTACTGGCAAAATCACTTTTATTGCTACGGCAGACTGCCTTAAAAGGAGAGACGCAATATGAATCCGAAAATCAAGAAAATCGACAGCGAGTACGAGAAGAACGCCGCCAAGATCACCGAGCTGCAAGAGCGGCAGCGGGAGCTGGAGAAGCAGCGCCTGGAGCTGGAAAATCTGGACATCATCGGCATGGTGCGGAGCATGGGCCTGACCCCCGACCAGCTGGCGGCGCTCATCCAGGGCGCGAGGTCCAATGAGAAGAAGGAGGAACCCGATTATGCGTAAATTCACAAAGCACATCCTGTCCGTCCTGCTCTGCGTGGTCCTGTGCTGCGCCGTCATTCCCGCCCCGGCCTTTGCCGCTAGCGGGGAGACCGGCCAGGAATCCGGGCAGGCCCCGGCGGGCGGCATGGAGTGGACGCTGGACGAGCTGGAGAAAGCCTTTGCCAGTCTGGAGGCGGGCAGCGCCGCCGAAACCGCCGAACCGGACCGGATCGGCACAGTGGTCACGGGCGGGTCCCGGCTGAATCTCCGCTCCGGCGGCAGTACGGACTATGCCGTGATTGGGCAGCTGGCCCCCGGCGATCAGGTCCAGGTGCTGGGGGAGGAAAACGGCTGGTACGAGGTCCTTATCACGGAAAAGAGGGGCTACGTCTGCGGCAAGTATCTGAATGTGGCGGAAGTCCCTCCGGCAGCAGACAATGCCCCCGGCCAGCTGGATGAACAGTCCCTGACGCTGTTTCTGTCCCTGATGATGCAGGGCATGACCGGCGCGGACGGGAACACCGGCGCACTCACCCCGGAGGGCAATCTGACGCTGGTGGACGATCTGAATGGGAACACCCCGGAGGAAAAGCAGTTTATCACGGTTGTCACCAAAAGCGGCAGCTATTTTTACATCATTATTGACCGGGCGGAGGACGGGGAGAACACCGTCCACTTTTTGAACCAGGTGGACGAGGCCGACCTGCTCTCGCTGATGGAGGATGGGGAACAGGCCCCGGCGGTCTGTTCCTGTTCCGCCAAGTGCGCGGCGGGGGCGGTGAATACCTCCTGCGCGGTCTGTTCCGTCAATATGAGCGAGTGCGCCGGGAAAGCGCCGGAACCGGACCCCGATCCGGAGCCGGAGAAGCCGGAGCCGCAGAAAAAGGGCGGCAATACCGGCCTGCTGGTGATCGTCCTGGTGCTGGTCCTGGCGGGCGGCGGCGCGGTGTACTATCTGAAATTCATGAAGAAAAAGCCGGAGGCCAAGGGCAGCACCGACCTGGACGACTACGACTACGGGGACGACGAGGACGAGCTGGAGGACGATGACCAGGATGCGGCGGAGGACGGGGAGGAATGAAATACTTCACGGACCGCCCCATGGAGCGTGTGATGATGCAGATCCCCCGCGCCCAGCGTGACCGGCCCCCGCCCCAGCCCCCGGAGGGCCACCCCTGCCACGGGTGCAGGCGGTATGGCGAGGGCTGCGTCCTGCCCTGCTACCGGGGTGTGAGAGATCAGCCGGTATGACGGTTATCTGCCGCTCTCCGTCTCAATGATGCCGTACTCATAGAGGATATTTTCCTTTGCGTTGGGAGGGGACACAACGCCGCCCATATAGTATTGATACCGCTTTGTGCGGCGAAAATCTTCCATTTCTTCCGGGGCATAGGCCCAGGTTTCGCAATGCTCATACTCTGGAAGTCCGGCGAGGTCATCGCATACCACGTCGATCAATGTATCGGTCACAGCGTCGATGTCCTCGCCGTACTCAACGCCGACCAGCTCATGTTTGCCTAAATCCCGGTCAATTTTTCCGCCCTTTAACGAGCGGTACAGCACGAATTTTTTCATAAGACACCTCGCAATATGTTTGTCCTTCTATTGTACTCCATCCTTTTATCCAAAACAATCCATAATTTTCGAGCGGCTTCGACAGGAATCGGGGCCGCTCCCTGTTTAGAAGGGAGTGATTCTTATGTATCAGCTGGTGATTGCGGAGAAGCCGTCGGTTGCCATGAGCATTGCCAAGGTGCTGGGGGCCACGGCCCGGAAGGAGGGCCACATGGAGGGCGCGGGCTGGCGGGTCAGCTGGTGCGTGGGGCATCTGGCCGGGCTTGCCGACGCGGACAGCTATGACCCCAAGTACGCCAAGTGGCGCTATGACGATCTGCCGATCCTGCCCTCGGACTGGAAAATGAGCGTGGGGCGGGACAAGAAGAAACAGTTTGATATTCTCAAAAAGCTGCTGTGCGCCCCGGATGTGACCGAGGTGGTAAACGCCTGTGACGCGGGACGGGAGGGCGAACTGATTTTCCGCAACGTCTATGAGCTGGCGGGCTGCAAAAAGCCCATGAAGCGGCTCTGGATTTCCAGCATGGAGGATTCGGCAATCCGGGAGGGCTTTGAAAACCTCCGCCCCGGCGCGGACTATGACGGTCTGCATCAGGCGGCGCTCTGCCGCGCCAAGGCTGACTGGCTGGTGGGCATCAACGCCACCCGCCTGTTCTCTGTGCTGTATAACCGGACACTGAACATCGGGCGGGTGATGTCCCCCACGCTGGCCCTCATCGTCCAGCGGGAGGCGGAGATCGCCGCCTTTACCCCGGAACCGTTCTACACGGTGGAGCTGGACTGCGGCGGCATGACCGCTGCGGGGGAGCGGATCAGCATTAAGAAGGACGCTTCCGCCCTCGCCGCCTCCTGTGAGGGCAGCGTCGCCGCCATCCAGACGGCGGAACGCCGGGAGCGGTCCGAGAAGCCCCCGGCCCTCTATGACCTGACCACCCTTCAGCGGGAGGCCAACCGCGCCCTGGGCTACACCGCCCAGCAGACCCTGGACTACCTCCAGGCCCTCTATGAGAAGAAGCTGTGTACCTACCCCCGGACGGACAGCCGGTTTCTGACGGACGATATGGAAAGCGCCGTCCCCGCCCTGGTCTCCGCCGCCGCTGCCGTCTGCGGCCTGGACGCGCCTGGGGAGGTGCTGGCCTCCCAGGTCTGCAACAGTGGGAAGGTCACGGACCACCATGCCGTTGTCCCCACCAAAAGCGCCGCTGCCGCCGACCTCTCCGCCCTGCCCCTGGGGGAGCGGGAGGTCCTGCGGCTGGTGTCGCTGGCCCTGCTCCGGGCGGTCTGCCCGCCCTATCGGTACGCCAAGACTGCCGTGGTGGTGGAGTGCGCCGGTCACAGCTTCTCCGCCAAGGGGAAGTTCCTGCTGGACGCGGGCTGGCGGACCTATTCCGAGCTGCCCCAGGATGCGGCCCTGCCGGATGGTCTGATGGAGGGACTGGAGCTGCCGGTGGAGACGGTCCGCGTCAAGACCGGAAAGACGGCCCCGCCCAAGCACTTCACAGAGGATTCCATCCTCGCCAGCATGGAGAACGCCGGGGCTGGGGATATGCCTGATGATGCCGAACGGAAGGGTATCGGCACCCCCGCCACCCGCGCCGGGATTCTGGAAAAGCTGGTGTCCTCTGGGCTGGTGGAGCGGAAAAAGGCAAAGAAGATCACCAGCCTCCTGCCCACTCAGGCGGGGAATTCCCTTGTCACCGTTCTGCCGGAGGCCCTGCAATCCCCTCTCCTGACTGCCGAATGGGAGCAGAGGCTGGGGGAGGTGGAGCGGAGGACGCTGACCCCGGAGGACTTCATGGACGGCATCGCCGCCCTGGTCCGCAATCTGGTCCGGGATTATCAGCCGGTCCCCGGCTGGGAGGTCCTGTTTCCCCCGGACCGGGAGGCCGTCGGCCCCTGCCCCCGGTGCGGCGGCGCTGTCACCGAGAGTAAGAAGGGCTTTTTCTGCGAGAACCGGGACTGCCGCTTCGTCCTCTGGAAAGACAGCAAATTCTTCTCCGCCAAGAAGAAGCGGCTGACAAAATCCGCCGCCGCCTCGCTGCTGAAAGCGGGACGGGTGAAGCTCACCGGCTGCTGGTCCGAGAAAACCGGCAAGACCTATGATGCCACGGTCATTCTGGAGGACGATGGGGCGCGGACGAACTATAAGCTGGAGTTTAGCCATGAGTGAGCTGCGCCGCATGAGCGAGGACCAATTCCGGCGGACCAGAAAGCTCATCCGCCATCTGTGCGCCAATTATGACGGGGGAAACTGCCTGCCCCTGGACGACGGCGGCCCCTGCCCCTGTCCCCAGCTCATTTCTCCCACCCTGATCTGCAAATACTTCCGCGCCGCCGTCCTCCCCACCGACCGGGAGCTGTGCGCGGAGATCATGGGCGGCGTCCACAGCTGGAAGCGGTGTGCCGTCTGCGGCGGGCGCTTCCTTGCCAAAGGCAACCGGGCCTTGTACTGCGGCCCCTGCGCCCAAAAGGAGCGGCGGAGAAAGACCCGCGACCGGGTGCGCCGCCACAGGGGGTAATTGTAACGCTTTAGGCCCCCGAAAACCCTGCTGTTTCCGGGCGTTTCCGGCCCTGGTCCGGGAGCGCCCGTATCTTTTCCCCCGGACCCTCTGAAACGCGGTCCTAAACTGTTACAGCCCACAGAAAGGAGTTGATCTGTCATGGCTGACCAGAAGCCCAGCAACCGGGAACGGGTCAAGGAAATTGTTTCAAGCATTGAACAGAATATCCAGGACCTGTTCCAAAGTGAGCGGTATTTTGACTATCTCCGCACCATGTCCCGCTTTCACAGCTATTCCGTCAATCACACCATCCTCATTCACATGCAGCGGCCCCACGCCTCCATGCCCGCCGCCGGGTTCAACAAGTGGAAGCAGTTCGGGCGGCATGTGAAAAAGGGCGAGAAGGGGCTGACCATCATCGCCCCCACGCCGCTGAAAAAGAAAATCGAGGAAATGCGGCTGGACCCGGACACCATGGCCCCGGTGCTGGACGGGGACGGCAACATCATCATGGATGAAAAGACCGTGGAAATCCCTCTGTTCAAGCCGGTTAAGGTCTTTACCGCCGACCAGACGGAGGGCAAGCCCCTCCCCAGCCTCGCCACCGGCCTGACCGGCGATGTGCAGCAGTACGAGGCGTTTATGGAGGCCCTGCGGCGCACGTCTCCCATGCCCATCTCCTTTGCGTCCCTGGCCCCTGATACAGACGGCGTGTGCAGCTTCACCAAGCAGACCATCTCCATCCGGGAGGGCATGAGCCAGGTGCAGACGGTGTGCGCCACCGTCCATGAGATCGGCCACGCGGTCCTCCATGACCGGGAGAAGGACCGCCTCTCCGCCGCTGCCGGGAACACAGACAAGGACCCGCCCAAGGCCAAGGACACCATGGAGGTGGAGGCCGAGAGCGTGTCCTTCGCCGTCTGCCAGTATTACGGCATCGACACCAGCGCCAACTCTATGGGCTACATCGCCGGGTGGAGCAGGGACAAGTCCCTGCCGGAGCTGAAAGCCAGCCTGGAGACCATCACCAAAACCGTCAGCGGTCTTATCAGCACCATAGACCGGCATTTTTCCGAGATTTGCAAGGAGCGGGGCATTGACCTCACCGCCCAGCCGGAGCAGGCCGGACCCGATACGCTGGAACAGTTTGCCGCCGATTTGTACGACTATATGGACCAGCTCCATCAGACGGGGATTCTGGAGCGTCCCTTCACGCTGGACCCCAGGGAGCAGTCCATAGCCGACCTTGTGACGGAAATGCAGACCGGCTATTTTGACGGCGTTCGCGGCCCGCTGACCTATCTTGTGGAGCATAACAGCCTGATGACCGCCAAGGCCATGCTGGAACGGCTGGATGGGCTGGTCCAGGAGCGGACCGCGCCAGCGGCGGAGCTGACCGACACCCCGGAGAAGTTTGTCTCCGACCTGTGCGGCTATCTGGCGGAATTGCAGGAGGCCCGTCTGATTCCCCTGCCAAACAATGCCGAACTGCGGGAGAAAGAGAACATGGCGGAGGCCCTGCTGCCCTCCATGCTGAACGGCTCTTTTAATGGTTTCCGCAGTATTTTGAACGATGCCGCCCAGCATACCGAGCGGCCCGAAACCGCCGTTCTCCGGGACCGGCTGGAGAAATTGAGCGACCAGTGGGACGCGGCCCTCATCTGTAAGGTTCAGCCTGTTTTTGGCGTTGACAGCGCCGTTGACCGCAGCGCGGTCCAGACCTACCATAGACGGAACGGCCAGTTATACCCCTTCAATGTAGTTTTTGTAGGGACCGTGGACGAGTGCCAGCGCGTAGTGGCTGGGCTGGAGGCCGGGATCATCACCATGCGGGACGTGCGCCAGCCGGACTTTGAACCACCCAGCCCGCCGGAGCAGTCAGCCCCCGCTGTCCCCGCGCCCCCGGAACAGGCGGACACGATCCTGCCGGAGACCTCCCTGGACGAGTACCCCATGCCGGACAGCTCCATGACGCTGGACGGTCTGGCGGAGCTGGGCTATTCGGGGACGGACCTCCTGCCCCTGTCCAGAGAGCGGGGGGCGGAGCTGGTGGACCGGGATATGACCGTCTACATGGTGCGGACCGGCGAGGCCCCGGAAATGGTCTTTGACCGGGAGGACCTGATGGAACAGCCGGAGGGCGTGATGTTCGCCGTCCCCCGCGAGGAATGGGAGGACAGCCCGGACTTCCGGCAGGCCGTGGCGGGCCGCATGGACTGGCAGGAGGACCGGGAGCGGGCTTTTCTCAACCACGGCGGGGACTGCTTTGCCATTTATCAGGTGAAGCTCGACGGCGATGATTCTCTGCGGGATATTCGCTATGAATCCCTGGACTGGCTGAACTCCATTGGCCGCAAGGTGGAGCGCGGCAATTACGATCTGGCCTACACCGCCCCGTTATCCGAAGTGAACAGCGCGGACGAGGCCCTGGAACGGCTGTGGTATGTATTCAATAACGACCACCCGGCGGACTACCAGCGTCCGTCCATGTCCGTCAGCGACATCATTGCCATCCGGCTGGACGGTGTGCTAACCTGTCACTACTGCGACAGCTACGGCTTCAAGCAGCTGCCGGACTTCATCCAGCCGGAGAATTATCTGAAAAACGCGGAGATGTCTCTGGAGGACGATTTGGGGATGATCGACGGCATCATCAACAACGGCCCCAAGGCCACAGTCGCGGAGCTGGAGCAGCAGGCCCGGTCCGGCCAGCCCATTTCCCTCACGGATTTGGCCGAGGCCCAGCGCCGGGAGCAGGGGGAGAAAAAATCCGTCCTGGCAAAGCTGAACGCCGCCCCGCCCCAGAAGGACCGCAAAAAAACAGCGCCGAAAAAGAGCGCGGAAAGGGAGCGATAACATGAGTGATCTGACGTTTGAGGAGAGAAATCTGGTCTGCATTTACAGCGGAGGCGGGACCCGGTTGGGGACCATCGCCGCCCTGGAGGATATGCGCCGCTATCTGGAACCGGACGAGGCGGAGCTGCGGGAGCTGACGGACAGCGCCCTGGACAAGTTGCGCGGCATGGACGACGCTGCCTTTGCCGCCCTTGACCTGATTCCCGACTTTGACCCGGAGGACGCTGCCTATGGGGAGTAACAACGTCCAAGCGGCCCTGCAAATGGCGGACAGCGCCGCCCGGCAGATCACAAGCAGCTATCAGGAGTGGACGGCCTTTCTCGCCACGGCTGGCCGTCTCTACAAAGATGTATGTTGTAAAGGGTGAATGTGAGATTTCGCCTAATACAACATAGCGGCTTGCTCGTTTGTGGTGAATGACGGTGCTATGGGAGGGGGTGATACCAATATCCGCACAACTTCGAGCGACAAATTGTCGCTCGAAGTATATCCGAGGGGCGGTGTCATGTTTTTTGAAATGGGACTGTCATGCCATTAGCCTGTTTTTTTAGATTTCGCCCATAATATACTTGGGAGAACGATGGTATTCGCTTGTCAGAAACGTGAGCGACAAAATGTCGGTCACGTTACACCAAAATCAAGTGTGCATTCTACACTTCTGATTTCATCTTGCATTTTTGCAATTTTTCAGAACAGAACGGCCTAATCTTGCATTATCGCCATATTTTTGCGGTCATGGCCAATTTGACCGTATAATAGAGATGGGCGAACAAACCGGGCCGCTCCAAGAAATTTTCTAAACCTTTTTGAAAATGGTTCCGCCATACCCCCGGTTTTTCTCCTATAAGTGAGAGGATGATTTGGATGCTGTGAAAACTAACGTCCTTTCACGACAAAAGTACATAGGCACTCAAGCCAGCTTTCGACTGCAAACGACATTACGCAGCCGGGGGCTGGCTTTCTGTGTGCCTGGAACGTCTGCCACCATCATACTACGGGTTGCGTCCTACCGCAAGAAAGGAAGGCCAATATAGCTACAATTCAACCAGCAGAGGCGAAAACTGCCACCATTTACCGCCGCATCGGTTCCACTACCTACAAAGTCAGAGTTCATTTCAGCGAGACCGCCCAGGAGACAATCAATGACAAAATTCTGCGTTTAATTCAGCGCGAAGCCGTGACAAACGGTGCTGACTGTGGTATAATAGGCACACCACAAACGAGCCAGCCGCTTGAAGGGAGTTCGCTATGAGCGAGAAGCGGTTGGAGCAGGAGAAAATCACGGCATTATATGAGAGATTGTCCCATGACGATGAATTGATTGGGGACAGCAACTCGGTCGTGAATCAAAAGGCCATGTTGGAAAGCTACGCCGCCCAGCATGGTTTCACAAATTGCGTCCATTACACGGATGACGGATGGAGCGGGGCCAATTTTGAGCGGCCCAGTTGGAAACGGCTCGTGGCGGACATTGAGGCCGGGAAGGTCGGCTGCGTGATCGCCAAGGACATGAGCCGGGTCGGGAGAGATTACCTGCAAACAGGATTTTATACGGAAATCCTGTTTAGGGAGAAGGGTGTTCGGTTTATCGCTATTTCCAACGGTGTGGACAGTTTTGACCACAATTCGGGGGAATTTGCGCCCTTTTTGAACATCATGAATGAGTGGTACGTCCGGGACTGCAGCCGGAAACAGAAAGCGCAGTATCAGGTGCGTGGACGGTCCGGCAAGCCCGTCACCAACACGATCCCCTACGGGTTCAAGAAGGACCCGGAGGAAAAGCACCATTGGCTGGTGGACGAAGAAGCGGCGGATGTTGTGCGCCGCATTTTTCGGTTGAGCGTGGAGGGCAAAGGCCCTTTAACCATTGCCAAAATCCTGATGAATGACAAGGTGGAGCGCCCCTCCTACTACCTCGCCCAGCGGGGCCGGGGAACGTGCCAGAGCAAAACGGATATGTCCCGTCCCTATGACTGGACGAGCAACACCGTTGCGGATATGCTCGCCAAGCCGGAGTATATGGGGCATACCGTCAACTTCCGCGCCTATAAGCCCTCCTATAAGGACAAGAAGATGATAAAACGTCCCCCGGAGGAATGGCTGATTTTTGAAAACACCCATGAGGCTATTGTTGACCCGGAAACCTGGAAACTGGCCCAGCGGTCACGGCAGACAGTACGCCGGACGGACACCACGGGCGAGGCCAATCCCCTGACGGGGCTGTTGTTCTGCGCCGAGTGCGGGGCCAGGATGTATAACCATCGAAGCAGAGGCAGGGCGCTGAAAGAGGGGTGGGAACCTGACCCTGACAGCGGCCTCTATCCCAGCGATAACTACAACTGCTCCACCTATATGCTGACCGCCAAACAGTCAGAGCAGAAGTGTTGCAGCCACTATATCACCACCAGGGCAGTCCGGGCGCTACTGCTGGATACCATCAAAACCGTCAGCGCCTATGCGATCTCCGATGAAAAGGGCTTTGTCGAGAAGATTCGTGCCGCCTCCCAGCTTCGGCAGGACAACGCCGCGAAGGAGTTGAAGCGCAAGCTGAACCGGGACCGCAAACGGTCCGCAGAACTGGACGGGCTGATAAAGAAACTCTATGAATCCTTTGCCACGGGCAGTTTGACGGAGAAGCGGTTTAAGCTGCTGTCGGACGGCTATGAGCGTGAGCAGGAGGAATTGGATGCCGCGATCAAGCATGAGCAGGCGGAACTTGATGCGTTCAACGCCGACACGGACCGGGCCGGGCAGTTTTTGGATTTGGTCAAGCGGTACACCGATTTCTCGGTGCTGACCACGCCGATGATTTTTGAGTTTGTGGACAAGATCGTCGTCCATGCGCCGGACAGGTCCAGCGGCGAACGGATGCAGGAGGTTGACATTTACCTGAAGTTCATCGGCAAGTTTGATGTGCCTATCCCGGAGCCTACGCCGGAGGAACTGGCAGAACAGGAGCGGTTGCGGAAGAAACGGGAAAAGCAGAGGGAATACTCCAGGCGCTCCCGTGAAAAGAAGAAACGGGCGGCGGCCCAAAGTTGAATATGTCATGCCAGAGGGCGGTTTGCGTCAAGCAGACCGCCCTTTTTGTGTCCTAAATTTCAATCCATGTGAAATCAGCGAACAAAACAGCGTCAGAATTGCGATTTTTCATGGAAACACGCAACGCTGGACAGCGAACACGGTACGTTGTCCTCTGCTGGTTTTCACGGTTTCGCATGGCTTCACGCTGAACGCTGAAATCCGATGTGCGCTCCTGTGACCTGGGCATTGTGAACAGCTTGCCCAGGCCGCTGGGAGCGTTTTCAAATTCTACGCCGGATGGCGAATACGATTATCGAAGGAGATACGATTATGAATATCAGGAACGAAATCAAAGCCTACATTGTCCGGGAGGGCTTCACCATGAGCGAGCTAGTGGAAAAGCTGGCGGAGCAATACGGGTGGAGTTCCAGCGTCCCCAATCTCTCCGACAAACTGCGCCAGGAATCCCTGCGCTATAAAGAGGCGGTGGAGCTGGCCGATGCGCTGGGCTATGACCTCGTATGGCAGAAACGGAGGTAAGATGGCAAAGGAAAAGACCAGCGGGATTTATTTCAAAGTCACGGACGAGGAACGGGCGCTGATTGAGCAGAAGATGGCGCTGGTTGGTGTCCGCAACATGAGCGCCTATATTCGGAAGATGTGCATTGACGGCTACATTGTCCAACTGCAAATCAAGGAGTTGGACGAGTGCGCCAAGCTCCTGCGCCATACTTCCAACAATGTGAATCAGATTGCCCGCCGGGTAAATTCCGGCGGCGGGGTCTATCCCGACGAGGTGGACGAGATCACCGCAAAGCTGACGGAGACCAGCGGGCTGTTCGGAAACATTTTGGAGCAGCTATCGAAAATCAAATAACAATCTGGTGGTAGGCCGCATTTTACGGCCCACCACTTTTTCATTTGAGGGGAGGATGTGAAGATGGCAACAACACGCTTGATGCCCCTGCACAGCGGAAAGGGCCGGACCGTGGCGGAGGCCCTGGGCCGGGTAACAGACTATGTGGAGAATCCAGAGAAAACCAATGGCGGCGATTTGGTCACGGCCTATCAATGTAACCCGTCTATCGCTGACCAGGAGTTTCTATTTTCCAAGCGGCAGTATGCCGCCATTACCGGCAGGGAACGGAAGGACAATGACGTGATCGCCTATCACCTGCGGCAGTCCTTCAAGCCGGGGGAGATCACCCCGGAACTGGCGAACAAAATCGGCTATGACCTCGCTATGTCGCTGACCAAGGGGAAACACGCTTTTATTGTTTGCACCCACGTTGACAAACACCACATTCATTCTCATATCGTGTTCAACTCGACTACCATAGACTGCACCCGGAAATTCCGAAACTTCTGGCGGTCCTCTTTTGCAATTCGTAAAATATCCGATATGCTATGCTTGGAAAATGGTCTGTCGGTGATTGCTGAACCGAAGCCCAGCCGGGGCAGCTATGGCACATGGCTGGGAGAGGGTAAGCCGCCTACCGTCCGGGGCCAGTTGGAGGGCTTAATCGACACCGCCCTCGGTCAAGGATGCAAGGATTTTGACAGCTTCCTCGTTGCCATGAAAACGGCGGGAGCGGAGGTTAAGCGGGGCAAACATCTTGCGTTCAAAATCCCCAACGGCAAACGGTTCGTCCGCTGTAATTCCCTCGGTGACGATTACACTGAAGCGGCGATTATGGAGCGCATTTCCGGTAAACAGATTGTCGCTCCAAGGGCAAAGGCAGCGGCGAGGTCCAAACCCAATTTGCTGATTGACATTCAAGCGAAAATGCAGAAAATCAACACTCCCGGATTTGAGCGGTGGGCAAAGATTTTCAATCTCAAAGAGATGGCAAAGACGGTTATATATTTGCAGGAAAATGGGCTGACTGACCTCGGAGAATTGGAGAAAGCCTGTGATGCGGCGGCACAGAAATTCAACGATTTGGGCGATCAGATGAAAGCCGCTGAACAGAGAATGAAAGACATTTCCGAACTGCAACGGCACATTGGAACGTACTCCAAGACCCGCGAGGTCTATACCCAATACCGAAAACTGACAGGCTGGAAACAGGCCAAGTTCTACGAACAGCATAGCAGAGAGATTGAAGATTGTAAAGAGGCGAAGCGTTATTTTAATTCCCTCGGTTTGACGAAGCTGCCGTCCATACAATCGCTGAAACAGGAGTATGCCACCTTGTATGCCGAGAACAAAAAGCGGTATCCAGAATACAAGCAGGCCAAGGCAAAAATGATAGAACTTCTCACTGCCAAAAACAACGTGGAGAGGATTTTGGGCGTGACCGAAAAAGAGAAAAATCGCAACCGCCAGCAGGGGGCGCGATGATGATTTTTCTCCCACTGTGGGTAACAGCAGACGCCGTAGGCGGCTTAAAAGGACCAGCGCAGTTGCGCCGGTCCTTACGGGGGTTTGGGGGCGGTCAGCCACCAACAAGCACGTGCCGGTATATACCGGCGCATTGCTTGCCGCTACTTGCTACCGCTATGTTTTCATGCCTCAAACATCAAACGGTTTGTATATCTTGAATCTGTTGCGGTCTGCTTCAATGACCCCTTGCCGACGCAGTTTTCCGATTTCCGCCGACAACCCACTGCGCTCTACTTCCAGATAATCTGCCAACTCCTGGCGATCATATGGTATTTCAAATTCCAGACTGCCAAATTGTTTAGCTTGAAGCATCAGATACGCCATCAGCTTTTCACGTGTCGTGCGCTTGGATGTGACCTCGATTTTTTGGTGAAGCACCAAATTCTTTGCCGCAACAATTTGAAGAAGATTGTCAATCATCTGTTGATGGAATTGACAAGCATTACTGCATGAATGACTAATTTTCAAACAGTCAATCAGCATAACCTCCGCAGCCTCCGATGCCAGCACAGAAACTGGGACTACCTCTACCCCTGCACAAGCGAAGGATTCCCCAAATAATTCACCAGGAACAAGGTTGGCAATCATGCTTCGATTACCAAAGAAATCCGTCCGAACAATTTGGAAACTGCCCGTTAGGACAATTCCCACATATTTTGCTGGTTCACTTTCATTCATCACGGCTTCTCCCTTTTCAAAGGAAAATACCCTGGCGTTGAGGCAACGTAGAGCCTTGGTCAGTTCCCAATGCGCAATATCCCGAAACAGCGGACACATGCACAATACTTCAAAATATTTTTCCATAGATTTGTTCCCTTTGTTGAAATTTCAACATACAAAACACGTAAATCATACTATACTGATCCCAAGATGTCAACAGGGATTCAAAAATATAGTTGACCGGAAAGGACAATTTTATGGTTCGCAAAATAATTCATATTGATGAAGAAAAGTGTAACGGATGCGGAGCCTGTGCCGCCGCCTGTCATGAGGGCGCTATTGAGATGGTAGACGGTAAGGCGAGGCTCACTCGTGAGGACTACTGCGATGGTCTGGGTGACTGCCTGCCCGCCTGCCCCACGGAGGCAATCAGCTTTGAGACGCGGGAAGCGCCCGCCTATGACCATGCGGCTGTGATGGCCGCTAAACAGAAGAGCGCGCCTCTGCCTTGCGGTTGTCCCGGAACAAACGCAAAGACGATTTACCGAGATTCTTACGTTGCCCCTGCCGCACAGACGCCTGCCGCCAGCCAGCTGATCCAATGGCCGGTACAGATTAAGCTGGTGCCAGTGAACGCCCCATACTTTAGCGGTGCCAAGCTGCTCATTGCCGCAGACTGTACCGCCTATGCCTATGGCAATTTCCACGATGTGTTCATCCGCGGCCATGTGACGCTCATCGGCTGCCCCAAGCTGGACGAGGGGGACTATGCTGAAAAGCTGACGCAAATCATTTCTGGAAATGACATCAAGAGCGTAACCATAGTACGAATGGAAGTTCCCTGTTGCGGCGGAATCGAAAACGCGGTCAAACAGGCCTTGCAGGAGAGCGGGAAGTTTATTCCGTGGAATGTGGTGACTATTTCTACGGACGGAAAAATTTTAGAATAATTACAAGGTAAAAACTGTGATGGAACAGAAAATGTTTTGCTTCCAGTGTGAACAGACAGCGGGATGCAAAGGCTGTACTGGAAATTCTGGCGTATGTGGCAAGCAGGCCGGTATTGCTGAAATGCAGGATCAGCTTACCGGGAAATTGATTGGCCTCGCAAGGACTATAGACGGAAATGAGCATCTGATTAGCCATGCCGCCAATCAGGTTGTGCGGGAAGGGTTGTTTGCGACAATTACGAATGTGAATTTTGACAAGGAGGCCCTTTCTGCTCTGCTCCGGCGTGTGGATGAGGTAAAGCGGCAGATTGTTCCTCTCTGCTATAAGTGTACCTCAGCCTGCGGGAAAAACGATGATTATGACATGGAGCATCTGTGGACTGCTGGGGAGGATATTCGCTCTCTGAAGTCGCTGATTCTGTTTGGCATCCGGGGTATGGCCGCCTATGCGTATCACGCCGCTGTCCTAGGCTATACGGACCCGGAAATAGACCACTTCTTTTATAAGGCCCTCTTTGCTGTCGGTATGGAGGACTGGGGGATGGATGAACTTCTCCCTATCGTCCTGGAAGTCGGAGCGGTTAATCTGAAATGCATGGAGCTGCTGGATAAGGCTAATACGGAAACCTATGGTAATCCCGTTCCAACAGAAGTGAGTTTGACTGTGGAGAAAGGGCCGTTTATTGTCATTTCCGGACATGATCTCTTTGATTTGAAACAACTCTTGGAGCAGACCAAGGACAAGGGCATCAATATTTATACCCACGGTGAAATGCTCCCGGCTCACGGTTATCCCGAGCTGAAAAAGCACCCCCATCTCAAAGGAAATTTCGGCACTGCTTGGCAGAATCAGCAAAAGGAATTTGCTTCTATCCCCGCTCCGGTCCTTTTTACAACAAACTGTCTCATGCCGCCGAAAACAAGCTACGCGGACCGGGTGTTTACGACGGAAGCCGTCTCATATCCAGGGCTGGTTCACATTGGGCCGGAAAAGGACTTCTCGCCGGTAATCCAAAAAGCCTTGGAACTGGGCGGCTACCCCACAGCCATGCAGTTTACTGGTATCAATGGCGGAAGAACCGTCACAACCGGCTTTGGACGCCACGCGGTCTTGTCCAATGCGGACAAAGTGGTCGAAGCAGTCAAGCGCGGAGCGGTCAGACATTTCTTCCTGGTTGGCGGCTGCGATGGAGCAAAGCCAGAGCGCAGCTACTATACTGAGTTTGTAAAGCAGACACCTCCTGACAGTATCGTACTTACTCTTGCCTGTGGCAAGTACCGGTTCAATGACCTGGACCTTGGCACCGTTTCCGGACTTCCCCGCCTGATGGATATGGGACAGTGCAATGACGCATACAGTGCCATCCAGGTGGCTGTAGCCCTGGCAGAGGCTTTTGCATGTGGTGTAAACGATCTGCCGCTGTCAATGGTTCTCTCCTGGTATGAGCAGAAGGCTGTGTGCATCCTGCTGACGCTTTTACACCTGGGAATCCAAAATATCCGCTTGGGGCCTACACTTCCGGCGTTCCTGTCGTCCAATGTGTTACAGTATCTGGTAGAGCATTATCACATTGCGCCGATCACAACACCGAAGAGTGACCTGGAGGTAATGCTAAAATAATGCTGGTTATAACCGCCGCCTCTCTGTATGAGTGGCGGCGGTTGCCTTTGAAAGAATAAAGAAAACTAAAAAGTAAAAATTCAATCTTACATTCCCCCTTGACAACAGCTTTAGAAATATCCCTTCCCGGAGCAGCTGATGATCTATACCCAGCGGCCCGAAGCCACCGCCTGCGCGGAGTGGGACTTCTGGAATCAGCGGATGCGCCGCCACATCCGGCGCGGCTCCAGGGGCATCGCGCTCCTTGACAACAGCCGGGGCAAGCCCACCCTGCGCTATGTATTCGACGTTGCCGACACAGACCGGAAGGATGAAAAGGCGCTGAATCCTAACCTCTGGCAGTACCGGGAGGAACACCAGGACGCGGTGACGGCGGCGCTGGAGGACCGCTTTGAGGTCTCCGGCGCGAACGGCCTTCTGGACCAGCTGGAGCAGATCGCCGTACAGCTGGCGGAAGAATACTGGACCGACCATCAGTACGACATCCTCCATATCGTTGACGGCTCCTTTCTGGAGGAGTATGATGAACTCAACGTCGAAGTGGCGTTCCGAAGCGCCGCTGCCGTCAGCATCACCTACGCCTTGATGTCCCGCTGTGGTTTGGAACCGGAAAACTACTTCCAACACGAAGATTTTCTGAGTATTTTCGATTTCAACACCAGGGACGCCGTGACCGCCCTGGGCATGGCGGTCAGCCAGTCCAGCGAACAAGTGCTGCGGCAGATCGAAAGGGCCGTCAAACAGTATGAGCGCACGAAAGGCGTGGAAAGGAGTGCGGAGCATGGAGAACAAACTGACCTACACCCAAATGGGGGATTACCTGTTTCCGAACGTGGCCCTGCCGGAGCAGCCGGACCGGGACCTGGGCAAGTACGGGAGGATGCGCCTGCGGTACTTGAAGGAACACCGCCCGGTCCTGTGGGGGACCATGACAATGGACGGGACCCTGTTCAGCCACTGTCTGGAGATCGAGGACACGGCCAACAGCCGTCTGGAGAGCCTGATGCCCCAGCTGGCGAAGGCGGCGGGGGCCACGGAACAGCTGAAGGCCAGCGACCAAATGGCGTGGGTGGGCCTGATGAACAGCTGCAAGGCCCAGGCGGAGGAAATTATCATGTCGGAGCTGATTTACAGCTGAGTTTCATGCCCCCGGTCATTCCCTCCCAGCGGGAGCAGATGGAGACCATCCAGGAAGCAGAGAGCGCGGACGCGCCCTCTGCTTTTTCTGTTCCCCAGGCGGAGGAGACCCCGGCGGGACCCGCGCCTATGCCTGCCAGCATGAGTTTCCGGGAGGGCTATGAAGTTGTGAAAAAGGCCCACCCCGGCGACATCGTGCTGTACCAGCTGGGGGACTTCTATGAGATGTTTGGGCCGGATGCGCGGGTGGCCTCCCATGAGCTGAACCTGATGCTCACCCAACGCAATTTGCCCGATTTGGGCCGCGTGGCCATGTGCGGCATTCCCGGCCATAAGCTGGACGAGTATGTGCGGAAGCTCCGGGACCGCCATGATGTGACAGTCTCCAGCATCGGCCCGGACGGGAAGCGGCGCACCGTCTCCTATCTCTCCGTGGAGCATGAGGCCAGGAACGCCCGCGAAGCGGAAACCCCCGCCCCGGAGGAAGCCGCCCCCATTCATGTGCCGGGGGCCTCGCCTCCCATCCTGGCCCCTCCCCCTCCCCCGGCGCGGGAGGCCACCCACGGGGAGATCGACGCCGCCCTGCAAGCCTGGAATGGGGACGCGGACAGCAAGAGGGCCGTTGCCAGCTATATGAAGGACCACGCCCGCGATAAGGACACCGCCGCGTGGCTCCGCGCAGAGCACGGCGGAGAGCTACCCGCTTTCCCCGTCAAGCTCCCTGACACGGGGCAGTACCAGCACCTCCCCTGGCCCAAGGTACAGCGTCGGATTGCACAGCTGGTACAAAGGGATATGTTCCTCTCCTATGCGGAACGCACCCCTGTCCCGGAACAGGAACCCGCGCCCACGCCATCCCCCGCGCCCACTGTCCGGGAAATCTACGAGAAGTACAAACCCATTCTCAAAGAATTTGTGCTTTCTGACGGGCCGTATCAAAACGCCTGCCAAAATTCCGACCGGGACACCGCTGTGATAGAGGGACACGCAGCGGTCACGCGGGCGGCGCAGGAGATTCAGGACCCGGATTTTATGCGGCTGTACTTTGATATGTCCGGTTTCCGCAACCGCCTCCACCGGGAGATCATTGATGAGACCTACCCCGTCCTCTCCCAGCCCCAGCAGGAGGCGGAGGTCCCCGACCTGTCCGGCCATCCTGTCACCCGCGAGGGGGATGCCGTCCCGGAGTTCACCGGCGCGGCGGACCTTCCGCCCCATGATCCGTTTGCCCCGGCCTACCGTCCAGGCGATATAGTTTATCTGAATAACACCGCATTTGAGATCACAGGTATTGGCCTTCTTGATGTGGAACTACGGGACCCCGCCCTGCCGATACCGCTGTTTCGCGCCGAGAGCAAAGAAAACTTTGAGCGCCTGCTGCATCTGGACCACCGGAACAGTCACATTACCTGTTATCTCGCTGCCGATCTGCACCGCGTCAATGACGATTTCCGGGAAGTGCTGACAAAGCATCTGCTGACAGACCGGGACAAGGGGTACATTTCCCAATGGCTGCGCTCCGGTGAACACAACCGGGGAATCTCTATGCGGCTATCCGAAACCTTTGCCAGCCGCGCCGAGACGGTGACGCTGGAGACCGGGGACATCGCGGACTACTTTACTTCTACCATCAGCATGGAAGTGGAAATCCAGGACAAATTTGGAACAAAGCTGGCCCAATCCTGGGAGGCCGTTGCCCCTATCCTCCGCGCCCTCTGGCTGCAAGAGCTGGACGGCTTTTCCCATGAGCCGGTCCAGAGAGAGCCGGTGAATCTGGAGGGAAAGCTGTCCTATCAGGTGGGGGACAAGGTGGCCTTCGCCTATGGGGACCACGATGTAAACGGCACAATCGAATATATAGGAGACCTGGGTGTTCGCATCCACACCGGCCCTTACGCCTGGAGCCATCAGCTGGTGGAGAGGGATTTCTTTGAGGACGCGGTACGCCACGACGAGCGCAACGCCGGTCTGTTCTCCCCGGAGGTCCCCCAGCAGGAGGCCCCGGAGACCACCACCAAGCCAGAGACTGCGCCGGGGACCGCCACCCTCTATCCCGGCGATAAGAATGGCCTGCCCTATGACATCATCGTGGAAACCCTGCATGTGGACGAACCGGAACAGGCCCAGCCGGAGGCCACCCCCGCTGCGGAAAATTTCCGCATCACCGACGACAATTTAGGCGTGGGCAGTCTGCGGGAGAAGTTCCGCAGGAACATGGACGCGATCAACACCCTCCAGGCCATTGAACTGGAGGGCCGCACCGCTACCCCTGCCGAGCAGGAGATTCTGTCCCGGTATGTGGGCTGGGGCGGTCTGCCCCAGGCTTTTGACGAAAACAACGGGGAATGGACCAACGAATTTCTGGAGCTGAAGGCGGCGCTCACCCCGGAGGAATACGCCTCCGCCCGAACGTCCACCTTGAACGCCCATTACAGCAGACCGGCTATCGTCAGGGCCATCTATGAAGCAGTCGGGAATATGGGCTTCAAGACCGGCAACATCCTGGAACCCTCCTGCGGTGTGGGAAACTTTTTCGGGATGCTGCCGGAGAGCATGGCGGCATCCAGGCTCTACGGCGTGGAGCTGGACAGCGTTTCGGGCCGGATCGCCCAGCAGCTTTACCCAAAAGCCAGCATCACCATCCGGGGCTTTGAGAAAACCGGCTTCCCGGACGGCTTCTTTGACCTCGCCATCGGCAACGTCCCGTTTGGAAATTACTCCCTGGCGGACCGGCGCTATGACAAAGAGCATCTTCTCATTCACGACTATTTCTTTGCCAGAAGAAGGAGCTGTTCGCCAAGGTCCGCTCCGGTCAGGTGCGCGTCCTGATCGGAAGCACCTTCAAAATGGGAGCCGGGACCAACGTGCAGGACAAATTGATTGCGCTCCATGACCTGGACTGTCCCTGGAGGCCCCGCGACCTGACCCAGCGAAAGGGCCGCATTGAGCGCCGGGGCAACGACAACAAGAATGTGCATGTGTACCGCTATGTCACGGAGGGGACCTTCGACGCTTACCTCTGGCAGACCGTGGAGAACAAGCAGAAATTCATTTCTCAAATCATGACCAACAAATCCCCGGCCCGGACCTGTGAGGATGTGGATGAGGCGGCGCTGTCCTATGCGGAGATCAAGGCCCTGTGCGCCGGAGACCCCCGTATCAAAGAGCGCATGGAGCTGGATGTGGACGTATCCAAGCTCAAAATCATGAAGTCCGCCCACCAAAGCCAGCAGTTTCAGATGGAGGACAATCTTCTGAAATATTTCCCGGAGCAGATCGCCCAGCATCAGGGCTTCATCAAGGGCCTGGAGGACGATATGAAAACGCTGGCGGAGCATCCGCATCCCCTCGTGGTCAAGGAAAAGCCCAAACCGGCCAAGGTGGAACAGGCGGAGACGGCGGAGGACACATCCGTGCCCCCTGCCCAAGCTGAGACCGCCTCCCTGGAGGGTCCCGCCTCCACAGAGGTCAGCCAGGGCTTCGCCGGAATGGTGGTGCAGGGGGAGACCTTCACCGATAAAGAGGAGGCGGGCAAGGCGCTCCTGTCCGCGTACATGGCGGGCAATGTTGCGGAGATGGTGGAGATCGGCAGCTACCGGGGCTTCACCATGTTCACCGAGGTCCGCAATTTCCAGCGCGAGCTGGTGTTGAAAGGCACGATGACCCACCGGACAACCCTTGGCATGGACCCGATTGGCGCTCTGGTCCGCATTGACCACACCCTGGATAAGATGCCGGAGCGGCTGGAGGCAGTCAGGACCCAGCTGGAAAACCTCTTTGACCAGCGGGAGGCGGCAAAGGCCGAAGTCGGCAAGCCCTTTCCACGGGAGGACGAGCTGAAGGACTTGTCGAGCCACTCGCTCAAGGTCATCCGGCTCTGCTCCGTCAGGTCGGCACCCTGGTAGCTGTCGATGTGCTGGCGGAGCTTTGTGGACAGTTCTTTCTGCGTGGGAGCGTAGACGTACCGGAAGATGGAGTCACCATTTTCCTTGTGGCCTACCACGATGCATCCTTCCCAGCGACCGTCGTCACGCTTGCGCACTATGCCGTCACCAGACGGCCTGCGCTTTGCCATTTGTCATTCACCTCCAGTCCAAATATCACCGTCGTTTTCATCCATGCACTCAGCCATCAGCCTGACACCCAATCGAAAACCCAGGATGAAATTCTCGGTTGCTGTGATACTGTTGATCTCATGCTGTGACCGGATGAGTTTTGTAAGGGTCTCCTGCTCGGTTTCCTCCAACTGTTCCATGAGCTGATTTTCACATTTTGTGACACGGTCCACTGCCCGCTTCAGTTCTGAGCCAGGTGTCATCTGCTGTTCGTTGGGTGTGATATTGCCGCAGTAGAGGTCTTCCAGAATCGTTCTCATATCTACCGCCTCCTTTGCAACACCAACACATACCACACTTTGCGGAATATAGCTACTACTTTTTTCGAGGACTTTTATTCTTTGTTTTGCAACGCAGAATTTGAACAGGGTGCGGGGGATCACAGACTGCCCCTCTGATAGCGGACAGCGTCACCCAGCGAGATACTGCCGCTGGTTTTTTCACGTCCTGGACGCACCGGCCCCGCATTGCGTGGAACTGCTCATTAGGAAGCTCCATCCCAGCTGCCAGCACATTCATCACCATGTCCTGCTCCACTGCCAGCTTAAAGAGCAGACGGCAGATGCGGTTCTCGGTATCCTGAACCGTACCACGCAGGACGGACGCCAGCGCAGGCGGCCAGGTAGGCGGTGGCCTCCTGACCTGAGATGTACCCGGCGTAGAACCGGATGGCTTTCTCGATGAACTCGTTTTGTGTACAGCAGTTGTCCCGAAGACACATCTCTTTGACGAGTTGCTGTGTCTCAAGGAGAGATTTGCGGTGTGGACTTGATTTCTCTCTCGGCATGATGCTCCTCCTGAAATTCGCAAATATCCCCG
>JAAZZJ010000501.1 GCA_014237695.1 Oscillospiraceae bacterium
CGATATTCCACGCTGGCGCTGTCCCCAACGGTGTTCAGAGAATGAATGCTCTCCCGCAGCTTTGGCTTGTCTTCGTCCAGCACGGAGTTCGCCACGGTCTGAAACCCGTCCCGGAGCATCTCCTCCTGGGATTCATAGCCCAATATCTCCAGGGCCGCCCGGTTGATGCTGAGTATCCGCGCCCCGTCCAGAGAGTGACACATCACGCCGCAGTCCATGGTGGTGAAAAGCGTCTCCAGCGTGCGGTTTTTCTGATGGAGCGCCTGCTCATAGGCCCGCTCCTGGGTAACATCAATCGCTACGCCCACCGTGCCCATCACGCCGCCGTCCAGGTCGTACAGCGGGGACTTGTAGGTGGTCAGCAGCCGCGTCCCCCCTCCGGTCTGGATGACCTCCTCGGATATGCAGGTCTGCCGTTTGTTCATGACCTCCCGCTCCGATTCAATGCAGGCCGGGTCGTCCTGCTCCACGTCCCAGATGTAGGCGTGGCCCCGGCCCTGCACCTGCTCCTTGGTCTTGTTCACCGTGCGGCAGAAGCTGTCGTTGACCTTTTCATGAATGCCGTTTTTGTCCTTATACCAGACCAGGCTGGGGATGCTGTTGATCGTTGCCTCCAGGTACTGATGGGTCTCCCAGGCGTCCTTCCGCTCCCGGCAGGACTGCTGCCAGCGTGAAAAACGAAAGCGAAGCTCCTCCTCAGACAGCGGCAGCGTCCAGATATCCTGAATCTGCTCCAGTCCGCCCGACAGCTGAGGGAACTGGTCCTTTTCCGCCAGCACAATCAGCTGGGCATCCGCCCGCCGGCCCGCGCACAGCGTCTCCAGGGCAGCAGGAACCGGCAGCTCCCGCAGATCGGCCAGAATCAAATCCGCCCGGGCCGCCAGCGCCGCTTCCGGTTCATCGCTCTCAAGGCAGTCGTGGGTAAACCCCTCCAAAGGCGGCATCTCCCGAATCACCCGAAAAATGTCCCGCCGGCGTCCGGTGAAGTATATCTGAAGACGGCAATGGTACATGTTGTCTTATCATTCCCTTCCCGTGGTGTCGAACGCACGCATACTGATCTATGGTACATTTTAACGGCCCAGGAAGAGATTGTCAACTATGGAATTCATTTTTTGACCAGAGCCATCGGAAAAGATTGCGGGAAAATCCGGCCCGGAGGCAGTGCCTCCGGGCCGGACGCTGGGGTTCAGGGCTATACGATTATGCCGCTTCGGCACTCAGAAAGGTTTCCAGCTCCGCGTAGAAAGCCGCCAGCCGCACGCCAAGGTCCATGACCATCTCGTCGTCCTCCCCCTCGAGGGTGACAACAAAATCATCCAGACCCAGGTAAAGCTCCACGTAGTTGACCAGCACGTCCCGCATGAACGCTACGGTAATGACCGCGTCGGGATCAAGGGGCTCCTCCTCGGTGTCAGCCACCAGCTGCTCCTGGA
>JAAZZJ010000502.1 GCA_014237695.1 Oscillospiraceae bacterium
CGCTCCTGCAGTTCGATGCCAGCCGGGAGATGGTTGCCGGTATACTGATGCATCTCTCAGTGGAAAACTATGTGGATCAGGAGGCGGGGACCTGTTCCTTCGACAGCCCCGGCTTCCGCTCCATGCTGGAGTTTGTGGGCCGTTTCCCCACCCAGAAGGAAGTGGAGGCGGAGACCGCTGTCTTTGCGGACGACTTCGCAAAGTGGAAGGAGGCCGAAGAGCGGTTCGTGAGCGGCCTGCAAATGCTGGACAACAGCCAGTACGTTGCGCTGACAAGCCTTCAGAAGCTGAACGCGCGGCACGGCGGCCGGTGCGCCTTCATTGGTTATCCCGTGGAGGATGGCAGCACGGGCAGCATCTTCCGGCTTACCGGGCAGTGCATCGCCATGTCCTCCACCTGCGAGAACAAGGAGGCGGCCTGGGAGTTCATGCGGACGGTCTATACGGAGCCCAAGGACGGAACTCCGGACAACAACTCCGCCATTCCGATCTGGAAGGTCCTCTACGACAAGCAGAAGGATACGCTCATGCGTACCGAGCAGGAGATCGTTCCGTTCCCCCTTACGCAGCAGCAGATCGTCACCGTGCCGCCGCTGGCGGAGGAGGAGGTCCGGCGGTTTGAGGACTTCATCAACAGCATCGACAAGATCGAGCTGATAGGGGAACGCGACCTGTTCAACCTTGTTCTGGAGGTCTGCGCCCCCTGCTTCTCCGGGGACAAGCCTCTGGACGAGACGGTGGCGCTCGTTCAAAACCGGGTGGGGCTGTATCTCAGCGAGCAGAAATGACCTCCCGGCCCGCGGACCCGGAGAATGAGACGATATATACTTTGAGCGGAGGAAGAGAAAATGGACATTTCTTTTGTTTCGGATGGCCGGAAGTTCAACTCCTGGCCCACGTAGAGAAGCTGACAGCGGCGTGTGGCTTCTGGTATAAAACGGACGCTATTTTCTGTATTACGGAAAGGAGAAACCAACCATGGAGAGATACTGGAAAAATTTTGTCCTGTTCTGCGTTGTCCTGGCCCTGCTGCTGACCGCCTGCTCCACGGGCGGCAGGCAGAGGATCACGCCCGACGAGCTGGACCCGGCGCTGAACCAGGAGATCGACCCCGATAAGGAGATCCTGATTTATGCCCGGACCTCTCCCATAAGCGGCAGCTCTAACCTTTTCTTTGACCGGCAAGCGGTGGACAAATTCAACCGTACCCACGACGACGTCCAGATTCTTGTCAAGGACTACTATGGCTCAGCAGAGGAACGAGGACAGAACTACGAGCGTCTGCTCTCGGAGATGGCCGCCGGACAGGTCCCCGACATCATCGATCTGGCGGGATTCTCCTACCGTCAGATGGTCCGGAAGGGCTATCTGGAGGACCTGTGGCCTTACATCGAGAACGACCCGGATCTGGGCCG
>JAAZZJ010000503.1 GCA_014237695.1 Oscillospiraceae bacterium
GGTGGTTACGTCCCTGTCGCTCCCCCTTTCTGCTGCAAAAATTCCCGCTCTCGTTTCTTGACAAAACGGGAGCGGGTGGGTATAATAAACACAGAAGGGCACTGTTACAAGACGGTCAGTTCACTTCGCTAATCAACTGCTAACAGTTGACCGCTCGGGAGCCATCCGGGCGGTCAACACGCTTTTGTGGTGAGGAGCTGCGCTATGACTGCCGCGAATACGAGATACCGCAGCAGAGCGCAGAACTTCTTTTGCCACATCCGCATCACCTCCCCCCGTTGGATATTCGCCTGGGGTTTAGTGAGCTGACCGCCTTTATGTAACAGTGCCTTCTGTCCCGCCTGGCTGGCGGGCTTGTTTATTATACACGATGGTACCGTGTTTTGTCAAATCCTGCCGCTACCCAGCGTCAGTTTAATGGCGCGAGCCGCGAGCTGTCCCATGAGGGGCGGCTTTTTTAGACGGCGGGGCCTGCGGTAAAACTATCTGTACCAGACGATGTATAAAAGGCTCTTTGGATAATGTCGTACATTCCGGCAATTCCATCGGCCTCGCGTATACACGGAACCAACTCATGTTTGTGGATTCCGTTATCTTCTGCAGTAAGATTAAACAGCTTTAACCCGGAGAAGCCTTTTCTATTCACTCCATTTCCATTTAGACAAAGCATTCCATTTATTGAACCCGCATTTGCCACAGTTCCACTTTTATTAAATGTTGTGTCTGTAAAGGTCTCTTTCGTTATCAGCCCGAAAAATGGCTTGTAATTTCCTGTCCAATTCTTTTCTACTACCCATGTGCTGTTGCTCCCATAGTATATTAGATACACAACTCCATTTCTCGTAGTCTGATACGCACTTGCATAAAGAGAATAGTAAGAGTTCCCCGTTATCGCAATCGGATACCCTTCTGATTCTATTTCTGCAGGCCCTTCCAATTTATATGCTATGCTTGTCCATGGTGCTGCGCTGCTGATTGGGATACCTGTGTTGATGAAACTGTCAGCGGATTTCGCCACAATATAGTCCACTTGGGCATACCCCGCCGGAAGACCAGATGGATTAGCAACAGCGGAAAATGCAGCAATCAGCTCCCGATCCCCCTCGACCTTGAAGGTATATTCGGGCTCCGCATGGACAACCGCCTCGTTCTCCTTCCACCCCTCAAACGTGTAGTCATCCGCAACAGCGGCCTCTACAGTGACCTTCATACCAGAAGATGCCACTCCCCCGCCCGTGACCGTCCCTCCCTCCGGATCGCTGGGGATCACGGAGATGCTGCACACTCCCTCCGGCATACCGGCGGCGGCCCGGATACGTGCCGGGAACGCCTCCGCAGGGATCGTACCTGTGCTCCCATCCTTTTCCCGGATGGCGGCGGCAATGTCCGCAAACAGCGGCT
>JAAZZJ010000504.1 GCA_014237695.1 Oscillospiraceae bacterium
GATCGTCACTCTCGAAACGATGCGAAGCCCCATGCGCGCCAATGATACAGTCCGCCCCTTCCAACAACATACCGACGACAGCCCGTCCCAGTCCGCCCGCCGGAAGAACGCTATCCTGGGGGCGCTGTCCTCCACCCTGCTGCGGCTGACGTCGGTGGTGGTCCTGCTGTGGCTGCGGGCCGGCATGGAGCCAGGCTCGTTCCTGTCCAGGCTGACGCTGCTGCTCATTGTGTTGGGTATAGGGAGCATTCCCTTTATCTGGATAAGCCTGAAAACAAGATTGAAAGAGATTCAAGGAGGAGAAGAAGATGCTGCTGCTCAATATTGACCACGTACCCGGGAAAGAGATCGAGGCCCTTGGCATCGTAAAGGGCACGGTCGTCCAGTCCAAGAACTTCGGCAAGGACTTCATGGCGGGGATGAAGACCCTGGTAGGCGGCGAGATCACCGGCTACACGGAGATGCTCGTCGAGGCCCGTCAGATCGCCACCAAGCGCATGGTGGACGAGGCCAACGCCCTGGGCGCGGACGCCGTCATAAACATCCGTTACGGCTCGTCCTCCGTGATGCAGGGGGCCGCCGAGGTCATCGCCTACGGCACCGCCGTAAAGCTGCGGTAAAGCGCACATAAGAAACCGGAAGGCAATGCCTTCCGGTTTTTTATGTCCTTACGGTTCATCCTTCAGCCCCAGCAGATAATCCGTGGAGACCTCAAAGAACTGCGCCAGGAGGATCAATTTTTCGATGGTGGTCCCGCGCAGGCCGCTCTCGATCCCGCTGATCGCCGTCTGAGTCAGGCCAAGCACCTCAGCCAACCCTTGCTGGCTGAGCTTTCGCGCTTTTCTCAGCTTTTTTACACGAAACGCAAACAGCTCCAAGTTATTCATAAAAACTCCTTGACTTATCATCAAAAATCATATATAATATATTTAGTCATAATTAAGCTGAGAGGTAAAACCATGACAGTCATCTTTGAAGAACTCTTTCATGTCTGGTGCCAGCCATACAATCCTGACCTGATCCCGAACTACTTAAAGGCGGACCCGATCCGGGCCTACGGCCAATACACCTTTGAAGTGGGTTTCAAGCTGGCAATGCAGTTGGCGGCATCCTGCCTTGACCCGGAGGAGCTGCGGAAAACGGATACCTGAAAGGGCGGGCGCAAGGCCCGCCCTTTCGTCTGTCAGTCTTCAAGGGTCTTTTGAAGGTTATCCAGGATCTTCTCCAGCTTGGCATCCCGCTTTTCCGGGTCTTTTTCCTGCTTTACCTCCCGCAGCGCGTCCAGAACGAAACGAATAAATGCCTTGAATTGGCTATCAGTCTGTCCCATGATAACACATCCTTTCGTAAAACGGACCGGTTGACTTCTTACACCTCGATCTGCTCCATCA
>JAAZZJ010000505.1 GCA_014237695.1 Oscillospiraceae bacterium
GGAAGGTGGGAAGAATGTCGAGCGGCATAACCCGCTCAAACATGCCGATTGGAACCATGGCCCGATGAGAGCCGTGCGTTGAGGTGGTGAAACGAAGCTTGTTTCCCAACCACCCACCCAGAATGGTGCGCACCGTGGCCCAGTTGAGTCCCGCCTCGGCCACCACGCCCAGCAGGTACCCCTCCTCCGTCACCACACAGTCCCCCACCTCAATATCGTAGGCGGTGCCCTTGTTGATGGTGAGCAGGCTGTACCAGTTGGACGAATCCTGCACCAGCACCCGCGCGGACTCCAGATGGAGGTCCCGGCGCTGCTCACGCAGCTCCGCCACCTTGCGCAGGTGGGCGTTTTCCTCCCGGTCGAAGGTTGCCTGCCGGACCTCCTCCTCCATCTCGGCGATCTGGAGCTTCAGCTGCCGGTTCTCCTCCTTCAGCGCGTCAAACTCCGTAAAATAGTCCATCCAGCCGCCGAGGGTCTCCGTGACTGCGGCGGACAGGGACCGGAAGGGGGAGGCCACGATCCCCGCCAGATTGGGCAGGGCGGCGGAGGTCGCGGAAAAATAGCTCATTACGCTCAATACCACGGCAATCACCGCTGCCAGGGATAAAATCATAATCAAAAACCGGTTGGATGAACGCTTCAATACACATCCTCCTCAGCGGAAAACAGCTGAATGCCAAAGTCCGCCAGCATCTTTCCCAGCAAATACAGGGGCAGGCCCATCACGTTAAAGTAGTCCCCCTCGATCCGGGAGACAAACAGCGCCGCCTTTCCCTGAGCGCCGTAGGCCCCCGCCTTGTCCATGGGTTCCCCGGAGCGGATATACCCCCAAATCTCGTCCTGCGTCAGCGGGCGGAAGGTGACAGCGGTGGTTTCCGCCCGGGTCTCCATCCGCTCCCCCCGGCACAGCGTCACGCCGGTACAGACGTGGTGGGTCCGCCCCGAGAGGACGGAGAGCATGGTGAAGGCTTCCACCTGGTCCTGGGGCTTGCCCAGCCGGAGTCCGTCCAGGAAGACCATGGTGTCGGCGGTGATAATGACCGCCGCCGGGTCCTCCGCCAGGGTCCGGGCGGCCTCCGCCTTCTTCCGGCAGATGGAGGAAACAATTTCCTCCGGAGAGAGGGCGGGGTCATAGTCCTCCTCTGTCCGGGGAACGAGAATGTCAAAATTTTTGATCCCAATCTGCTTCAGGAGCTGTTTTCTTCTGGGGGATTGGGAGGCCAGAATGATTCTCGGCATAATTTTTCCTTCCGGCGCTGCGCGCCGGCTTCGCTTTCTTTTTTGATCTGCGGCCCAGGGGGCCGCGTCTGCTTTTTTCTTTTCGACAGCCCTCTCTGCACCGCACCT
>JAAZZJ010000506.1 GCA_014237695.1 Oscillospiraceae bacterium
AGCGCGTTTTTGGTTACTTTTGCCGCGGGGCAAAAGTAACCGCAGGGTCCGGGGCCGCGCAGGCCCCGGGCTTTCGAATAGAAAAGGGAAGCGCCGCGGCCCCGCAGGGGCCGCAGAGAACCTCGCTGTCAAATTAAGGAGAAATTAAACCTCTCCCGCTTGCTACTTAAAGAAAAAGAGTCTATAATGAGAAAACAACCCCTCTGAAAGAAGGTCTACTTACTTGAAAAAATTCTGGAAAGAATATTTTCTGTTCCAAAAGGAGCCGTCCCCCGGCTGGAGCCGGGGACAGCGGGAACTCTACTATGTCTACCGGGTAGCCCTGCTGCTCTGCGCAGGCCTGTGCATGGGCCTGGCCCTCCTGGTGCTGGCCATCGGGCCATACCCCAGGGGGACCCTGGTGGACTACCTCTGCCACTGGCAGACTCTGCTGCTGAATACTGTCCCGGTGGCCCTGCTGATCCTCCTCTTCTATGGGCTCACAGGCCGGACCGGGGCCGCTTTCCTGACAGGCGGAGGCATCGCCTTCGGGTTCAGCCTGGGGAACTTCTACAAGATCCAGTTCCGGGACGACCCCCTCTACTTTGAGGATATGCTCATCCTCCGGGAGGCCAAGGCCATGGCCTCCGGGGACCACTACGCCCTGTTCATCAACTGGCAGATCCTTCTGTCCCTGTTCTGTCTGCTTCTGGGATGGGTCCTGCTGCGTCTGCTGGCCCCCGGCGCGGGGCGCCCCTGGTGGCGGCGGACCGCTTGGGCGCTGGCCGCTGTGGCCGGGGCAGCCGCGCTGTCCCCGGTGATCCTGGACGGGAAGGTCTATGAGGACACCCGGAACTTCGGCCACCTCAACCAGTGGAGCGCCACACAGAATTACATCTCCCATGGCTTCTGGTATCCCTTCCTCCACAGCATTTCCGATTTTGTGGAGACGCCGCCGCCGGGGTACAACAAGGCAAAGACGGCGAAGCTTCTGGAGGAATATCCGGACGCGGATATCCCGGAGGAAGGGAAAATCAGCATTGTGGGGCTTATGCGGGAGGCCTATGTGGATTTCTCCCGTTACGGCGTGCCGGGGCTGGACGTCAGCGGGTACGATCTCTATCACGCCCTGGAGGCGGAGAGCTGCACCGGCAATCTGGTGACCAATATCTTTGCCGGAGGCACCGTTGATACGGAGCGGTGCTTCCTGACCGGAAATTATCAGCTGCGGAATTTCCGGGGGAATGCCAACTCCTACGCCTGGTATCTCCGGGGTCAGGGGTACGCCATTGAGGGGAGCCATCCCTATTACCAGTGGTTCTATAACCGGCAGAACATCAACGGGTATCTGGGGTT
>JAAZZJ010000507.1 GCA_014237695.1 Oscillospiraceae bacterium
AACTCCCGGGCGGAGGCGGTGGACGCCTGGATGTCATCCAGGTGGGCGGCGTCCTGCCGCAGCAGCTCCCGCAGGGCGGGGTTCGTCTCCTGCTCCATCCGCCGGCGGTACCAGTCCTTGTTGCTCTGGAAGGATTCACGGGAATCCAACGCCAGCAGCCGGACGGACTCCACGCCCCGCAGGAGGTTGGTCAGGGCTACGATCTTCCCTTGAACGCCCTCTGAGGAGAGGACGGAGAGATTGTCCGGCTGGATAAGGAAAAAGACCAGCTCACTGCAGCCTGCCTTCAGGCCGTTTTCCGTGAACTGGTCGATCCCCATGAGCTGCCGTGTGGACAGCAGCCGCTTCTGTTCCTTCTTCTGTTTTCTATTCACGCCGCTCCCTCCATTCGTAGAACTGCTGGTGTAGGAACAGGAACGAGACCGCATTGCGGAGAAAATCCAGGATACTGGCGTCCTCCATGCGGATGCTGAGAAAAGCGTACAGCACCGTCAGCACCAGCGGCAGCAGGAAGCCGAAGGAGGCCAGCGCCAGGACAGAGAGCAGAAGCCCCACGCCCACCACCGCCAGGTCCTTCAGCTCCCACAGCCATAATGTCGGCTTCGCGGTCAGGTTGTCGGGATAGATAAAAATCGGGATCACCTCCAACATCTGAGGGCCGCCATGCTGGCGGCCCCCGCTGTGTTACTCCTGTTCACTGCTGCCATCCCCGGAGTCATTCTCCTGGGGATCGTCTTCTCCGTCTTCCCGCTGTCCGGCCGCCTCCAGCTCCCGCTCGATGAGGCCGATGACGAAGTCCTTCTGACTGAGCTTCCTTCCGGTGCGCTGTCTCTCCCGGTCCAGATGGTCCTTGATGCGGTTGAACAGTTCCTCCGGGATCTGGAAGGCTAATGTTTTAGTAAATTCCATGGTTTTGTCTCCTTTTCTGTTTTGAGTTTCATAGTAGGCAGTCAGTATTTGCGTGATGTACTCGCCCCGCGGTATTCCCGCCTTCTCCTGCTCCTCCCGTATCCTGGCCAGGAGGGAGACGGGGACCTGGGCGCACAGGTTGGCTGTCTGTTCCATAGCGTAATCGCTCCTTTCCTGCTTTGTAATGCGAAGTATATCGAAACTTCTGTCGTAAAGCTATCACCAAACCCAACGAAGATATTGCCGGAAAGGAAGCAGAAGCAACTGTATGGCCTCCTCCAGCGGGAGGTCGTGATCGATTCGCCGCTCAGGTGTGTGGATGTATTCGATCACATACCACTCATAGCGGTGGGGGAGCGTAGGATCGGCGGCGTTCCTGAGCCTCTGCCGGCCCTGTTCCGTCAGTCCCATC
>JAAZZJ010000508.1 GCA_014237695.1 Oscillospiraceae bacterium
TGACGCTGTATGCTCCGGAGCAGCTGACGGAGGAGCTGGCGGGGCTGGCTCCCGATATTGTGTATCTTCCCGTGGAGCGGGCCGGGGAATTTTCTGCGGCTGCCCTCCGGGACCGGGGAACGGAGCTGTGCGCCCTGCTGCCCCGCATCTGTACGGACCGGGAGCTGCCGGAGCTGCTCTCCCTGCTGGAGCGGGGGAAGGCTCTGGGATGTACCTCCCTGGCGGTGCAGAACCTGGGCCAGCTGGTCCTTGGGGAGCGGACGGGGCTTGCCATGCGGGGCGGGCCGGGACTGAACGTGTTCAACAGCCGCTCCCTGGCCCAGTGCCTGGCCTGGGGGCTGGAAAGCGCCGCGCTCTCCTTCGAGCTGCGCTATGAGCAGATCAGAGATCTGAAAAAACCCCTGGCCTGCGAGGCGGCGGTCTATGGACGCCTGCCGCTGATGATTACGGAGAACTGTCTCATCTCCAACGCCGGAAGGGGCTGCGAAGTCCGGCAGGGCCGGGCGTCGCCCTGTGCCGCCGTCCATACGCTGACGGACCGGCGGGGGGAGGATTTCCCCGTACTCCCGGCTTTTGGCTGCCGCAGCGAGATCGAGAACGGCAGGATCCTCTATCTGGCGGACAAGCCGGAATACCGGCGGTGCGGCCTGCGCTGGGCCAATCTGCGCTTCACTACGGAATCGCCGGAGGAATGCGCGCGGATCGTCCGGCTTTACCGGGGCGAGGCGGGAGAGCCGCCGGAGAACTACACGCGGGGTCTTTTTTATCGAGGCGTGGAATAATACGGTTACAAAGGATGTTATGATGAAATTACAGATCAAGATCATTTCGGATAAGATCGGGAAAGATATCCCCCTGCCATACTATGCCACCGAGGGGGCGGCGGGGCTGGATCTCCACGCCTGCATCGACGGACCGGTGGTGGTTCCGGCGGGCGGGGAGGCGTTCATCTCCACGGGGATCGCCGCCGCCATCCCGGAGGGGTATGTGGGCGTCATGGCGGTACGCAGCAGCATGGGCATCCGCCACGGGATTACCATGACCAACGGCATCGGCGTGATTGACAGCGATTACCGGGGGCCCATGAGCGTGGGGCTTCACAACTACCGGAGGGAGGACTACGTGGTAGAGCCAGGGGACCGGATCGCCCAGCTGGTGATCGTTCCTGTGCTGCACCCTGAGATAGAGGTGGTGGAGGCTCTTCCGGAGACCGTCCGGGGGGCGGGCGGATTCGGCTCCACGGGGCGCTGATACGCGGAGTCTTCTTTTCGCTTGTGCGAAAAGAAGCAAAAGCACCCTCAAGGGGCGTTCCGTCC
>JAAZZJ010000509.1 GCA_014237695.1 Oscillospiraceae bacterium
CCTGGCGGTTTAAGAATCCCTTGATTACGGGGGAGTTTAGTTACGCTACGACCTTTAGACTGGCTGATCTGTTGTCGGTGCTTTGGGCCGATGCCGGTGCTTACTTCTGCGCACAGTTCTAACGATGGTGCTGGTTGCCTCGCGGCACTCGGCACGAGGGTCTGGTGGGCGGTATGATGGGGGGTTTCCCGCACAATGGGGGTCAGGCGGTATGACGGCGGAGGAGTGAGGCGCTTTGGTCGAAGGCCGCCAGAAACATGGCATACAGCTCCTCCATCTCTGCTTTGCCGTTATATTCCCAAAATTCTTCAAACAACTCCTTCTGCTCCTCTGTCAGCTGTTCCTCCAGCCTGGACCGGGCGGAATCCCGGCGGACGCTGTACGCAGTACGTTTGGTTTGCAGACAGTATGTCTCGTGCGTGTAGTCGATGATGTAATCAAATAAAGTTTGCATTAAGTCCGGCATTGTGGTATCCTCCTTTATAGCCTCTGTTTAGATTATAGTCACAAATCAGACTTTTGTCAAGAGGGTTTTATGATACGATACAAAATAAAAGTATTGGATGCGTTGAAAGATGCAGGGTATAACACATACCGGCTACAAAAAGACAAGCTGCTTGCGGGAGGTACTGTCCAGAAGCTCCGCAGCGGAGATACCAGCCTGACGGTCGAGAATTTGAATACCATCTGTGAGTTGATGCGGTGCCAACCCGGTGACATACTGGAATGGGTGCCTGATGAGGAGGAAGACTCTCAATAAGCACCCCTGCGCCAGACCCTCGTGCCGAGTGCCGCGAGGCAACCAGCAGTATCAATAGAGCTGTGCGCAGGAGTAAGCACCGGCATCGGCCCACGGCACTGGAGGTAGGCCGGTAATCTGAAGGTCGTAGCGAAAATAATTACCCCCGTAATATAAGGAGTCCAGAACCATATGGTTCTGGCCCGCTTTTGCCTACTTTTCGCGGGTGCGAAAAGTAGGCGCAGGGTCCGGGGCCGCGCAGGCCCCGGGCTGTCGAATAGAAATAATTCCAGTTAGAACTGCCCCGGGGACCGTCATTCAGCCGCCTCCGGCGTCTGAACGACCGGTCCGGCGGCCTGCCGGCCGCCTTGGGCCGCGAAGAAGAAAAAAGGAATCGACTATGTCCCTCTATGCCATCGGCGACCTCCACCTGTCATTAAAAGTGAATAAACCGATGGACGTCTTCGGCCCCGGCTGGGCGGACCACGTCTCCCGGCTGGAGGCGGCCTTCTCCCGGCTGGAGCCGGAGGACACAGTGGTCCTCTGCGGGGACACCTCCTGGGGCAT
>JAAZZJ010000510.1 GCA_014237695.1 Oscillospiraceae bacterium
AAAAGTACCCGAGGGGTCCGGGGGCGAGAAGCCCCCGGGCTATCGAATAGATGAAAGCGGAGGCGGCCCCGCGGGGGCCGCAGAAGGAACTGCCGATGAGAAATATAGCCCTGAAGCTGATGTACAATGGAACCGCCTACCACGGCTGGCAGGTCCAGAAAACCGAAAGAACGGTAGCGGAAACGCTAGAAAAAGCCCTCACCGCCCTGTGCGGTGAAAAAATCAAAGTAACGGGCTGCGGCCGCACGGACGCCGGCGTCCACGCCGAGCGTTATATCGCCAATTTCCGCACCGGCTCCACCATCCCCTGCAACCGCTTCCCCCTGGCCGCCAACGGGCGGCTCCCCGAGGACATCGTGGTCTATAAAGCCTTCGATGTGGCGGAAGACTTCAACGCCATCGGCTCCTGCCTGAAAAAGGAGTATACCTACCGGATCTTCAACTCCCGCATCCGGAACCCCTTCTATGTCCACCGGGCCTACTTCTACCCCAAAAAGCTGGACGAATCGGTCATGGACCGGGCGGCCCGGGCTTTCGAGGGAACCCATGACTTCCGGGCCGTGCGCAGCGTGGGCACAGAGACCCGGACTACCGTACGCACCATTTATTACTGTCATGTCTCCCGAAACGGAGACCTTCTGGAATTGAAGGTATGCGCCAACGGGTTTCTGTATAATATGGTACGAGCCATTACCGGTACCGTGCTGTATGCTGCCGAGGGAAAGCTGACTCCGGAGGACATTCCGCTCATCCTGGAGCGGGGCAGCCGCACTCTGGCCGGTCCCACGGTGCCTCCCGGCGGACTGTATCTGACAAAACTGTGGTATGAGGATAAACGGCTCAATGACGAAGAAGACTGAGAAAACCGCTCCGGCGGAGAAGCGGGAGGAAAAGAAGAAAAGGGGGCTGCTGGGACGCGTCGTCACGCTGGCGCTGGTTTTGTGCGTGGTGCTGGCGGCGGCGGCCATGACCGCCATGGAGGATGGCGGCCGGATGGCCTCCCTGCGCCGCTGGCTGATATATGGGGGCAGCGGCGGCGCCAAGGACGTTTACACCTACGCCGCCGACTCCGCCAACCGCTACGGGAAGCTGGGCAAGAACCTGCTGGTGGTGAATCCCAATACCGCCCAGCTGATTTCCGACGACGGGTCCGTTCTCTATGACCTGCCGCTGCGGATGACCAACCCCCAGCTGTCTGTGGGGCGGAAATACGCCGCTGTGTGCGATGTGGGGGGCAGTACGGCTTATATCC
>JAAZZJ010000050.1 GCA_014237695.1 Oscillospiraceae bacterium
AGTTCCTTGAGTGACCTTTTGCTTCTTTTCGTTCACACGAAAAGAAGGCCCCCGCCCCGGCGAGGGGCGAATCTATATAATAGATAAAAGCCGAGGCGGCCCGCCGGGCCGCCAGGAGGAACCATGGAAAACGAAACCACGCTGGAGCGGCGGCTGCAAGCCGCCATAACCGCGATCCGCCCCGCGGACGCAGGGCAGATCAAAAAAGCAAAATCCCATTGGGACGCGATCGCCAAGCCCCTCCATGGCCTTGGCGTGCTGGAGGACGTCCTCGCCCGGATGGCGGGAATCTCTCCCCTCCGCCGGGAGTACAAAAAATGTATCGTCAGCTTCTGTGCCGACAACGGCGTGGTGGCCCAGGGGGTCACCCAGACCGACAGCGGCGTCACCGCCATCGTGGCAGGCAACATGCTCACCGGGAAGGCCAGCGTCTGCTGTATGTCCGCCGTCACCGGCGCGGAGGTCCTGCCCATAGACGCCGGGATGCTCACCGAGGTCCCCGGTATGCGCTCCATCAAGGTAGCCCGGGGCACCCGCGACCTCTCCCAGGTCCCCGCCATGACCCGGCAGGAGTGCCTCTCCGTTCTGCTGTCCGGCATGGATCTGGCCGCAGAGCTGGCGGATAAGGGCTATACCCTGCTGGCCGCAGGGGAAATGGGCATCGGCAACACCACCACCACCAGCGCCGTGGCCGCCGCCCTCCTGGGCCGTCCCGCCGTGGAAATGACCGGCAAAGGCGCGGGGCTCTCCAGCGAGGGCCTGACGAAAAAAATCGCCGTCATCGACGCCGCCATCGCCCTCCACCGCCCGGACCCCGCCGACCCCGTGGACGTGATCGCCAAGGTGGGCGGCTTCGACATCGCCGCCATGACCGGCTTCTATCTGGGCTGCGCCCTCCGCCGCGTACCGGCCATCATGGACGGCTTCATCTCCACCGTAGCCGCCCTGGCCGCCGTCCGCCTGTGCCCGGCGGTCCGGGACGCCCTGACCGCCTCCCACCTCTCCGCCGAGCCCGGCGCGGGATACGTCATGGACGCCCTGGGCCTCACGCCCCTGCTGCAGCTGGGCATGGCCCTGGGCGAGGGCACCGGCGCGGCCTCGGCGATGCCCCTCATCGACATGGCCCTGCGAGTCTATTTCGATATGCCCTCCTTCGACGGCATCGGCATCGACGCCTATCAGCCCCTGTGAGCGGCCGCCTCATCCTGACTTACGGCGGCAGCGGCAGCGGCAAATCCGCCTGGGCGGAGCAAGCGCTTCTGTCCCAAGCCGCCCGGACCCCCGGCAGCCGCGCCGTCTACCTGGCCGCCATGGAGTCCTCCGGCCCGGAGGCGGCGGCGCGGATCCAGCGCCACCGCGCCATGCGCGCCAGACACGGGGCGGAGGCGGGCCTGAATTTCGTCACCATGGAGCGCCCCACCGGTATCGGCGGCGCGCCGGTCCGTCCCGGCGATTTTGTCCTTCTGGAGGACCTGGGCAATCTTCTCGCCAATGAGATCTGGTCCCCCACCGGCTCCGGCCCCGAAAACGCCCCCGCCCATATCCTGAAAGGCGTCAACACCCTCCTGGAGCGCGTGGAGCTTCTCCTGATCGTCAGCATCGATATCTTTTCCGACGGCAACCGGTACGACGAATCCACCATGGCCTATATCCGCCGGCTGGCCATTCTCCACCGCGCCCTGTCCGCCAAAGCGGAGCAGACCATAGAAGTGGTCTGCGGCATCCCCCTATACCGCCCCGGCGAGTCCGCCCCGCCAAAACGGCAGGAGCCGTCAGCTGCCACATGAAAATAGCAACCGGAGTTGCCCGAAGCGGACAGCAGCCAGATGCAGACGAAACCAGACCATGCCCCAGGCGAAAGGGCAGAATACGCTGCTGCAAAAAAGGGACAGGTCAAAAAATGACCTGTCCCTTGATAATTATTCATCCAATAACCCAACGATCAATAAAAAGAACTCCCCATGGGAAATTTTCTCCCATCCTCCCAGCGGCGGGGTCCGTCCCAGCCGTGTGGAGCAAAATTGCGCCAGCTCCACCGGTGTCACCGGCGCGTCGGGCCGGAATCTCCCGCCGGGCGCGGCCATCGCCCCGGTTTCCACCGCCAATGCCGCCGCCGCGGCATACGGATCTCTTGGCCCCATGTCCCGGAAGGGGGCCCGTCCAGATCGGACCAGCTCCACCCGCCGCCGGACGGTCTCCCATCCGAAGGCCATCATGGCCAGCTCTCCCCGCCTCAGCACAGCCTCAGGCCGGAGGGTGTTGTCCTGGAAAGCGGCGCACCAGCCCAGCCCCAGCAGCCGCCTGGCGGCCCGCCCGTGCCCGCTGTCCGCCGGCACGTCCCGGAAAGGGGCCTGCTCCAGCAGCTCGGAGACCGTCACAACCCGGTAGCCGTGGTCGCTGAGCAGCCGCAGCTGCCGCTCCAGCCCGTCGGCCACCGGCGTACGCCGCGCCATGTTACACCCATCCTTCATCAGGATGATCTGTCCCCGGAAAGCGTCCGGGTCTTCCAGCAGCAGCCGCTCCATAGGCTGCCAGACAGCGCCTACCTCCGCCTCATAGCTCCCCATGGGAATCCGCCCTGCCCCGTCGAATCCGGAGGCCAGATACTGATATCCCATAAGGGCGTAGGCGTCATAACTGGAAAAGCCCTCCTTGATGCTGTCCACTCCCCGGGGTGGGCGGCTCAGCCGCAGGGGATATCTCCACCCGTCCTCCATGACCTTGTGCAGCCGCCGCAGATCTGTCATGACGCTCTCCAGATCCGGCTGGCAGTGGCGAACGCCGTACAGCACCGGCGTCCATCCGAAGGGAATGTGGGCGTATCCATGGCTGGCGATCTCGTGCCCTCCCGCCAGCAGGCGGGAGATCAGCTCCGGACAATGGACTGCGCCGCCCTGGCTGTCCCGCCCGAAATCCGGAAAGTGGTCCCACCCGGCCCCGTTCCAGGCGAAGGACCCGGCCCGGCCCGGATGGTCCGGATAGTTTTCGGAGGTGTCCCCCACCACGATGAACGTTCCCTTGGCGCCGTAGCGCTCCAGGGTTTCCGCCAGCACAAGGGTCAGGGGCTTTCCCCGAAAGCGGTCCGGCAGGGCCGGCAGCTGGCAGGGGCCGTCCTCAAAGGTTATGGCGCAGATCCGTCCCGCCGCCGCTACCCGCTCAATACGGCGCACGGGGGAGATCCAGAGCGCTTCCTGTTGTTTCCGCCTGCGGCCCGGTTTCACCGGACGCGCGGTTTTCTTCATAAAAGGCATCAGAATACCCCCAGCTTTCGGAAGGACCCGCGACAGGAGGGCCCTCCGTCCAGACCTTGTTTGATAAATGGCGGAATGCCCAATGGCGAGAGATTTTTTCGTCAATCAAGGCGGATTTTTGCAGACGGGCTGCCGCCCGTCAAGGACAACAACGATGCCATGCGGAAATTTCGCCCGGGATATGATTTGATTTCTGGCCGGATGGACCACTGGTATCTGCCCTTGACTGTCCATAGTATACTACAAATTTCTCCAAAGAACAAGCGGTCTGAAAGCCCGGACGCAAAAAACCGGCAGAAAATAAAAATCGGAGCATCCTACAAGAATTTGCTCTCCGGCGGCCCGGATTTTGACGCCGCCGTCCCGCCGCCGCAGAGGACCGCCAATCCGGCGGAAAATGTTTTTGACCGGCGGACAAACGGCGGCTTGTGAAATCATACACAAAATACCGGAGAAATTTTTAGCGCTTCCGCAAAAATTTTCAGCTTGACAAAAAAACCATATGGAGGTAAGATACGCCCATCTTGTATACGCCCAGCGGCGATGATGGAGAAAAGTAACCTGGACGGCCACCTGCAGTGAGCGAGGGACAGTGGAAACCCCGCGGCGGAATCCTCGTGAAGAACACTCCGGAGCCTTGAACCCAACGGCGGGAACGCCCAGTAGGGGATACGGGAACGGCCCGTTACAGCCGTCAGGCTTGTTAGAGCTGAAGTGACCGCTCAGGCGGTAAATTAGGTGGCACCACGGATTCCGGCGATTCGTCCTAAAATTTTATTTTAGAGACGCCGGTTTATCTGGAGGTGCTTTTATGTGTTCTATCATGGGTTACACGGGGAGAGATATCCCTCGATCCCGCCTGGAGACGGCCTTCGCGGCAACCAAAAGCCGGGGGCCGGACGACAGCCGCTCGGTGCAGCTCCCGTCCGGTACTCTGCTGTTTCACCGTCTGGCCGTCATGGGCCCGGAGCCTGCCGGGATGCAGCCGTTTACCGCCCCGGACGGCAGCGCCGTGGTCTGCAACGGCGAGCTTTACGGCTTCAGGAGGCTGAAGCGGGCGCTGGAGGCAGAGGGGCATCGGTTTGCCGGAGGCTCCGACTGCGAGCTGCTGCTGCCCCTGTGGCGGAAGCGGGGCGCGGAGATGTTCGCGGAGCTGGACGCGGAGTTTGCCCTGGTCCTCTACGACGCCCCCACAGACAGCTTCATCGCCGCCCGGGACCCCATCGGCATCCGGCCGCTGTACTACGGGTACAGCGAAAGCGGGCATATCCTCTTCGCCAGCGAGCCCAGGAGCCTGCTGGGCCTGACAGACAGGATTCTGCCGTTTCCGCCGGGGCACTACTATCAGAACGGCGCTTTCGTCTGCTACCGGGATATGACCCAGGTGGAGCAGGTCTGCAGGGATGATCTGGAGACAGTCTGCGCCAACATCCGCGAGAAGCTGATTCGGGGCGTGGAGAAGCGCCTGGACGCGGATGTGCCCGTGGGCTTCCTGCTCTCCGGCGGACTGGACAGCTCCCTGGTGTGCGCTATCGCCGCCAGGAGCCTGGGCCGTCCCATTGAGACCTACGCCGTGGGCATGTCCACAGATGCCATCGATCTGAAATACGCCCGGCAGGCGGCGGAATATATCGGCAGCCGCCACCACGAAATTCTCATTACCGGGCAGGATGTACTGGACACCCTGGAGGAACTGATTTATACTTTAGGCACCTACGACATCACCACCATCCGGGCCGGCATGGGCATGTACCTCGTCTGCAAGGCCATACGTGCCCAAAGCGATGTCCGGGTGCTTCTGACGGGGGAGATCAGCGATGAGCTGTTTGGGTATAAATATACAGATTTCGCCCCCTCCCCGGAGGCCTTCCAGAGGGAGAGCGAGAAGCGCATCCGGGAGCTGCACATGTACGACGTCCTCCGGGCGGACCGGTGCATCTCCGCCAACAGCATGGAGGCACGGGTGCCCTTTGGGGATCTGGAGTTTGTCCGGTATGTCATGAGCATTGACCCGTCGAAAAAGGTCAATGTCTACGGCAAGGGAAAATATTTGCTGCGCCATGCCTTTGAGGGCGGTTTCCTACCCCCCTCCATTCTCCAGAGGGAGAAGGCCGCGTTCTCCGACGCGGTGGGGCACAGCCTTGCGGACGATCTGAAAGCCTATGCGGAACGGACCTATGACGGCGGCTGGAAAACAACCGCTGAGCAGTATGGATACCATGCCAGGCCCTTTACGAAGGAATCCCTGCTGTACCGGGAGATTTTTGAGAGATACTACCCCGGCCAGGCGGAGATGGTGGCGGACTTCTGGATGCCCAACAGGGCGTGGGAAGGCTGCAATGTGGACGATCCCTCCGCACGGGTATTGAGCAACTATGGCGCCTCGGGGGAGTGAGGCCGTATTCGATTGACAAGGTTCGATGCAGCAGCCTTTTGGGCAGCCCGGCTGTGCAGATCCGGTACCTGATCGGGCATCGACTTGCTTTAGTGCCTGCAAACTCGGAGGTGTGTCTTCCCTCAGACTGGCGCCGGAAACGGGGGAAAGTTGCCGGAGGAAGGGCAACGGTTGGAAAATTTTTGCAAAAGCGCCGTGGATTTGACGGGATGTGCCATTGAAAAGACGGGAAAAGCCGTGCCCCGCCCGGCGCCCCGGGGAGCGCAGGTCGGGCCGCAGGCGGGGCGGCAAAAGTGTTTTTTGAGGAAACCGGGCGGCGCGCAGCGCCCCATGCAGAAAGGAGCATAACGATGGCCAAGGAAAAAGTAACGGAACTGTTCGGCAGTATGGTCTTCAACGAGGATGTGATGAAGCAGCGCCCCTCCGCCACCTGTTACCGGGCGTGGAAACAGTGCGTGGAGGAGGGCACCCCCCTCTCCCTGGAGACTGCTCACGAGATGGCCGCAGAGATGAAAAACTGGGCCATGGACCGCGGGGCCACCCACTATACCCACTGGTTCCAGCCTATGACAGGCGTCACCGCCGAGAAGCACGACAGCTTCATTACCCCTGAGAACCCCAGTCAGGTGCTGATGGGCTTCTCCGGCAAGGAGCTGGTCCGGGGGGAGCCGGATGCCTCCTCCTTCCCCTCCGGCGGCCTCCGGGCCACCTTCGAGGCCCGGGGCTACACCGCCTGGGACCCCACTTCCTTTGCGTTCATCAAGGACGGGAGCCTCTGCATCCCCACCGTTTTCTGCTCCTACAGCGGTCAGGCGCTGGATAAGAAGACCCCCCTCCTGCGCTCCATGGACGAGCTGAGCCGTCAGGCGGTCCGGGTACTGAGGCTCTTCGGGGATACGGACGTGAAGAAGGTGGTCAGCCAGGTGGGGCCCGAGCAGGAATACTTCCTCATTGACAAGGACGTGTTCAACAGGCGGGAGGACCTGGTCCTCACCGGCCGCACCCTCTTCGGGGCCAAGCCCCCCAAGGGGCAGGAGCTGGAGGACCACTACTTCGGCACCATCAAGCCCCGGGTGGCGGCCTACATGCAGGAGCTGGACGAGGAGCTGTGGAAGCTGGGCATCCTGGCCAAGACCAAGCACAACGAGGTGGCTCCCGCCCAGCACGAGCTGGCCCCCATTTACAGCGACGCCAACACCGCCTGCGACCACAACCAGCTGACTATGGAGATCATGAAGAAGGTGGCCGGGCGGCACGGCATGGTCTGCCTCCTCCACGAAAAGCCCTTTGCCGGGGTCAACGGCTCCGGCAAGCACGACAACTGGTCCCTCTCCACCGACACGGGCCACAACCTCTTCAAGCCCGGCTCCACCCCCAGCCAGAACGCCCGCTTCCTTCTGTTCCTGGCGGCCTTCATCAAGGGCGTGGACGAGTATCAGGACCTGCTGCGCTGCTCCGTGGCCAACCCGGGCAACGATCACCGGCTGGGCGCTCAGGAGGCTCCGCCCGCTATTATCTCCGTGTTCCTGGGGGATGAGCTGACCGCTATTGTGGACGCCATCATCCACGGCACCCGGTACGTGGACCAGCGGATGAAGAGTATCTCCATCGGCGAGGACGCCCTGCCCCCCATCCCTCAGGATACCACCGACCGCAACCGCACCTCCCCTCTGGCCTTCACGGGCAACAAGTTTGAGTTCCGGATGCTGGGCTCCAGCCAGTCCATCACCGGTCCCAACGTGGCGCTCAACACCATCATGGCCGAGGAGCTGAGCCAGTTTGCCGACGAGCTGGAGAAGGCTTCGGACTTCAACACCGCCCTGCATGACGTGGTCCAGCGGGCCTTTACCCAGCACCAGCGGATCATCTTCAACGGCAACGGCTACGAGGACGCCTGGGTGACCGAGGCCAAGAAGCGGGGCCTCAGCAACCTCGCCTGCACCGCTGACGCCCTTCAGACCTATATCCAGCCCAGGCATATCGAGCTGTTCAGCAGGCACCACGTCTTCACCGAGGAGGAGCTGCGGGCCCGAAACGAGATCCATCTGGAAAACTACTGCGAAGTGGTGGGCATCGAGGCCCGGACCATGACCGACATGGTGAACCGGAACATCTTCCCCGCCGTCAGCCGCTTCTCCGGCGATATGGCCCGAACCATCGGCTTCAAGAAGGCCGCCCTGCCGGAAGATCCGGACTGTGCCGCCGAGGAGGAGCTGCTGCTGCGCCGTCTCAGCACCCTCTCCGCCGATATGATGAAGGAGACCCGGGCTTTGGAGGCGGCCCTGGCGGCGCCCAGAGGCAAGGACGCTTACGAGGCCGCCCACTATTACCGCTACACCGTCTTTGAGATCATGGGCAGGCTCCGGGAGGCGGTAGATGGGCTGGAGGCCGTCACCGATGCCTCCGTCTGGCCCTACCCCAGCTATACCGAGCTGCTGTTTTCCGTAAAATAAAATACCGGGAGCCCCCGGCTGGCGTCCGCCAGCCGGGGGCTCCCTATCTGATAGGAGGGAAAAATCGATCAAAAGGCGTAGGTGGTGGAGTTGATCTTGACGGTGTTCTCGTCCCCGGCATCATCGTCCTCGTTCTCTTCTTCCTTTTCACCGGCCAGAACGAAGGAGGCGACGTCCTCAGCCAGCGCCTCGATCACGGACTTTTGCTCCTTGTCGGCGCAGATCACCATCGCGCAGCCGGAGAGGCTCACCAGCTTCTCCTTCAGCAGCTCCGCCGTCACGTCCCCGGCGAAGGCCACGCTGGCGCAGTCCATCAGGCTCACGCCCTCCTCCGCATCCGCCAGAAGCCCGGCGGTGATCTCGGCGTGGACCCGGCCGGAGATCAGCAGGCCGCCTGTCACCCGTAGCCTGTCATAGACCATATCCATTTCCATGACCTTGTCTTTCATGCTTCTGCAAACCAGCAGGTCGCCGTTTACCCGCAGGAAGGACGCATGGTCCAGCGCGGACGCGCTGTCGGGGGTAATGGAGAGGCTGCCGTCGATATACAGCTTTCCGCCATACCGCTTCACCAGATTCTCATCCAGCATGGCGTCATCGTCCACATAGGCGCAGCCGTCGGGGAGGACCACGATGTCCGCGGTCTCATCGAACAGCGGCACGGCGGCCTCCACCAAAGCCTCGGAGACCAGCAGCTTCGCGGTGGAAAACCGCGCCCGCTTTTCCGCCATTTTGGCGAAGCCGATACCGGGGTCCAGCGCCACGATCTGTTTGGCGGCATAGTAGAGGGCGTCTTCCTTGGTCCGGAGGTGGAAGAAGCGGTCCAGAACAGTGGTCTTTTTCAGCCGGATGCAGCCGTCGGGATAGGTCTTTGTCGCGCCGTTGACTGTGATGCTGGACAGCAGCCCTGTCATGCTCTCGGGGCAGGTGAGCGCGCCGTTGACCATGATGCCGGCATAATTCTTCAGGATCTCCTCGCTGCCGGGCTCAATGTCCAGGGCGCCGTTGACGATCAGGAATACCTTTTCTTCCGGCATGGTCTGCCCGGGAAAGATCCTGCCGCAGCCGTTGACGCTGGAGAAACGGACGTCCCCCTCCAGGTTCAGCGTAGAGGCCGCGCTGAGCTTCACGCCGTGCCGTCCCAGGAGGGCCTGGGCTTCCCGGTTGGTGATAACGGCAGCGGAATTGATCGCCACCTGGGCGTAGGTACTCAGCAGGTCCTCGGTGATGTTCCGCACGTCGCAGACAGCGCAGCTGACCTTCAGCATTTTCTTGTTCTCCATGATGTTTTCCTCCTGAATAATATGATAATTGATTTGATTTACAGCTTTCTCTGATACATCCGGCAGTAGGATTCCAGCAGGGCCCGGCTCTCCCGGCCGGCGCCCATCCGGACCAGACCGTCGTCCATGCGGCAGCGCCGCGCGTCCTTCTCCACGGGGTTGTACCACAGCGGAGCGGCTTTCGTCATCTTCTTCATGATGCGTCCATCCTTTCTTATTCCTCAATCCATTCCCGCAGCCGCCGCTTGGCGGATGCCAGCCGGGAGCGGACGGTGGCGGGGGGAAGGGCGAAAATCTCCCCCAGCTCCCTGGCGTTGTAGCCCTCAAAGTACCGCATGGTGAACAGCGCTTTCTCGCCCTCCGGCAGGCAGCCGATGAGCTGGGCCACGGCGGCCTGGCTCAGGTCCTCCTGGAAGGAGGCCAAGGCCAGCTGCTCCTCATCCGCCGGGGTCTCACGGGACTGCTTCCGTGCCTGGTCGATGAAGAGGTTCCGGGCGGTCTTGTAGAGCCACGCCCGGCACTGTCCCCTGGAGAGGTCCTCCAGATCCCCCCAGTGGGTCATGGCCCGCAGGTAGGTCTCCTGTATCAGGTCCTCTGCGGCAGCGGCGCTCTTCGTCATGGCGGCGCAGTAGGCCAGAATCTCCTTATAGAATTTACCATAAAGCTCTTCTAATTCCATTGCCGGGGCTCCTCTCTTGTGTGTTCACCTATATAACGGATGGGAAAGGGAAAGTGTTGACGAAAAAACAAAAAAATTTTGCCGCCCCGGAGGGCGGCAAAAGGGAGGTATGCTCTTTCTCGATGAAAACCCATGCTCCGTCACCGGACAGAAATCCAGGAATAGCAATGATTTGAGTTTCGCATTAAAGTTCTTTTTGGTACTTTTTCTTTCAAGAAAAAGTATTATCCAAAGATCGCCAGTCCCGGCGACCCGTCGTCGGGCAGCTCCGGCTCCGGGGGCAGGATGGGGCCCTCGGTCCAGTCGTCCGGCGGCAGGGTGGGCCCGTCGTTTCCTCCGCTCTCTCCGCCGAACTCGGGGATGGTGGTGCCTCCGGAGGCAGGCCTGCCGCCGATGCCCACCATAATAATCTCGTTCCGGCTCTTGTAGTTGCTCTTGGCCTCCTGGGTGCTGGAGATCAGGGTGCCGTCCCCCTTGTAGATGTTCCGGTAGGACACAACCTGATGGCCGGTGTAGGGGCTCTGCTTCTGCTGCTCGGTGCCCCAGGCCAGGTCCTCCGTCTCGATCCGCTCGGTCTCATAGGGTGTGTCGCCCAGGTTCTTGTAGGTCATCTTGACATAGGTGTCGTCGGTCTTGGTGCCCACGATCTCCACCTTGATGTTGTTCTTCTTGTCGTAGGTCACGTCCACCCGGATGGGATACCCTGTGTTGTTCCTGAACCGGAACTCCGGCCCGCCCCAGCTGACGGTGGCGTCCATGCCCCAGGTGATGTAGCTGGGGGCGTACCGCTCCACAATCTCCAGGTTCGCCAGAAGGGTGGCATAATAAATGGTGCTGGACACCTGGCAGATGCCGCCGCCGATGGTATCCACGGTCTCGCCGTTGACGTAGGCCGGCGCCGCGCCGAAGCCCCGGTCGGTGGTCCGCTTGCCTACCACGGCGTTGTAGTCAAATACGTCTCCGTCGTTGAGAACCACCCCGTTGCAGGATTCTCCCGCCAGCTTCACGTTGCCCCGGCGGATGCTGGTGCCGCCCACCCAGGTGGAGGTGGACCCCAGCACGTCCCGGAACAGGACCGCCTCCAGCTCCTGAGCGGTCATGGAGGGATAGGTGACG
>JAAZZJ010000511.1:0-249 GCA_014237695.1 Oscillospiraceae bacterium
CTGCTTCATAGGCATCCCCCTTTCCTCGGGTATCGTCGGACTTCGTTGTGACATCTATGCCGCCGCCTCCGGCGTGGGGTACGGAGAACGGGAGACATACGTTGGGGTGTTTCAGAGGGCGGTCCGCGCCTCCCCGGAAAACTCCCGGAGAAAGCGGTCATGGAGATTTTCCTCTCCCGCCTTTCTGGCTCTCACAGCGTCCTCAAAATGGATGTAGCTGCCCAGATAGTAGCGTTTTCCCTTGAAACA
>JAAZZJ010000511.1:259-1219 GCA_014237695.1 Oscillospiraceae bacterium
GGTGTGCCCTCCGGGGCCTTCTGTTCCATAGGCATCCTCCTCCTTTCGGATGGTATCGTTGAACTCCGCCTGGATATTTATGCCAACCCTTCCCCAGCCTGGGACAAGGGGGAGGGGGACATACTTCGTTGATTGGCGTCTGCGGCATACTCCCGCAGAAAGCGGTCGTGGAGATTTTCCTCCGCAGCCTTCCGGGCCTTTACCGCGTCCTGAAAGCCGGTGTAGCTGCCCAGATAGTAGCGTTTTCCCTTGAAACAGATGGAGGCCCGCCAGCGCTGCTTTTTCGCCAGCCAGTCCACACCGGGGACGCCGCTGGTGTTGTTGCACCGCACGGTTTTGGCCCGGAGCATCTCCACGCAGGTGCCGTCCACATAGGTCAGGCTGGCCCGCCCGATCTCGGCGGGGGATTCTCCAAAGAACTCCTTGTCGCAGCCGCAGGAAGTCCGGTGTCCGTCCCGCAGGCGTTTGGTGACGGCCACAGTTTCCTGTCCGCAGTCGCACCGGCACCGCCATGCGGTCAGTCTCCCAACATTTTCCGCCGGAGCCAGCACGGTCAGCTTTCCGAATCTCTGACCGGTCAGGTCCAGCCGCCTCCTTGAATGCTTCACAGCCAGCCGCCTCCTTTGTTGACAAAATTTTCATTTTGTCACAAGGCTGCACATTTCTAGGCAACTTCAAAGGGAATCGGCACAAAAAAGACGCAAAAACCAAGGGCTGCGAAAAAATTTTTCTTGCAGTCCGTGGATTTTTGCGTCTTTTTCGTGAAATCGCTGATTTTTAGGAAACGGTATTCCCTTATGAAATGGTTGTGCTATAATAACTTTGAAAGTTTTATGTAGCTCTCAATGACAAAATGAAAATTTTGTCAACATGACGAAACTACGTCACAAGACCCAGCTTTTCCAATTGCCGTGCATGTTCCGCGCCGGTGGTCATCAAATAAATCCGAGTAGTGTTAAT
>JAAZZJ010000512.1 GCA_014237695.1 Oscillospiraceae bacterium
CGGGCCTCCTCAGTCCGTAATGACGGGACGCGCCCCCTCCGCCTGCCAGATCCAGTCCAGCAGACGCGCTCGCAGTTCCGCCTTCACCTGGGCGTAGGCGGGATCGGTCACCACGTTGTTCAGCTGATGGGGGTCCTGTTCCATGTCGTAGAGGAAGTCGTCCGCATAGCGGTCCGAGGCCGCCGCCTCTCCGCCGTTCACGCCGGGGGCGTAGACGGAGTAGGTATAGCGCGCCGTGCGGATGCACCGGCCCACCCGGCTCTCGGAGATCTGCGCGAAAATCTCATTGGGTCTATTATCCGCCTTTTTTTCCACGACGTCAAGGAGGTTTTCCCCAATCATGGCGCCGCCCACGTCCACGCCGGCCAGGGCCAGAATGGTTTTGGGCAGGCTGGCGGTACTCACCAGCTCCTCCACTGTCCGTCCGCCCCGGTAGGGCCCGCCGGCGATGACCAGGGGCACGTGGAGGCAGGCGTCGTGGCAGGACCGCTTATAGTCGTCATAGCCGTTGAGATGCTCGTCCCGGTTCCGGGTGAGGAAGTGGGAGCCGTGGTCCGAGGCAAAGAGGATCACCGTATTCTCATACAGCCCCTTTTCCTTCAGCTTTGCCACCAGGCGGCCCAGGTTCTCGTCCAGGCTGGCGCACTGTCCCAGATAGTCCGGGTACTCCTCGGCGGCGTTGCCCCCCAGGGCCTTCAGGTCCTCGGGCAGAACAAAGTCCTTAAACCGCTCCTTGGAGCCCTCCGGCCCCTCGTAATGCCTGCGGTCGTTCTGGTGGTGGGGTTCGATCTGGGAGACGGTCATGAAGAAGGGTTTCTCTCCTGTGTACCCGTCAAGAAATTCCAGGGCCATGTCGTTGATACAGTCCGCCCGGTAGCCCTTGAAATCTACCCGCTTGTCATTTTCGTCAAAGACGAAGCCGTCATAGCCGTGGGAGGTGAACTCCAGCACGTCGGCGGCGCGCCAGAAGCCGGTGTAGCCCCCCCGCAGCTCCCGGGGAATGGCGGTAACGGTGTGGTCGATGGCGGGGGGCTTTTCCAGCTCCCCGTCGCTGGCCAGGTGCCACTTGCCGATGTAGGCGGTCTCATAGCCCGCTTCCTCGATGTACTGGCCCAGGGTCTTGACTCCGGCGGGCAGCATGATGTTATTGCGGAAACAGCCGGTCTC
>JAAZZJ010000513.1 GCA_014237695.1 Oscillospiraceae bacterium
TTTCATATCGTACCGACCGTTACCTGCCGGATCTCCGCTGCTTCCGAGGGACAGACTGTCACTACCCACCCTTCCAGCAGCCCCTCCAGGCATTGACAGAGGGGATCAGGCTCCAGCGGCCGCAGGAGAGCCCACAGGCCAAGCCCCTTCCGCTTGATTGTGGCTTCCTTGGCCGTCCACAGGCGAAAAAAGGCTTCGTCTGTCATGCCGCCGGCCAGCCTCTTCGGAGGAGTCCGCAGGCGCTCCACGTCGATGCCCACCGGGAGGTGATGAAGGGCGCAGACTGCGGCGCCGTGGGAGTGGCTGAGATTGAAGCAGATGTCCGGGCGGTCGGGAAAGCAGGGCTTTCCGCCCGCTTCCAGGGCCATTTCCGGCAGTACGGGCAGGCCCAGTTCCCTCTCCAGTGCCAGCGCCAGAAGCCGGCGGGCCAGCCTGCGCTCCGTGCCCTCCGGCCCCAGGGCGGCATAAATAATGAGATCCATCGCACAGCGCTCCTTGGTTTTTGAATCAGTCGTATTATACCAGATTTTTTGCCGGAAGGGTAAATATACTCCCTTTTATATCAAAAATTCTGGTTCGAAAAAATTTTTCAAAAAAATTTGCCTGGAAAAGAGGATTTTTGCCTTTTCCGTTGTATATTGTATTAGATTGATTTGTAGAATAGAGGAGGTGCAGACTCCATGGCGTTTCCTCAGCGGTTTTTGGACGAGCTGATCGACCGCAGCGACATTGTGGATGTTGTCTCCTCCTATGTCGCCTTGAACAGGAAGGGCGGCAACTATTTTGGGCTGTGTCCCTTTCACAACGAAAAGACAGGGTCCTTTTCCGTGGCGCCGGACAAGCAGATCTATTACTGCTTCGGCTGCCACCACGGCGGCGGTGTGATCCATTTTATTATGGAGATCGAGAATCTGGACTTTCCGGACGCGGTGCGCTTCCTGGCGAAGCGGGCCAATATGGATGTGCCGGAGGACAACACCGGGCTGGAGGAGTCCCGCCGCCGCCAGCGGGTGCTGGCCGTGAACCGGGACGCGGCCCGCTGGTTCTACAGTAATCTGTCCAGACCGGAGGGCGCGGCGGTGGCCGCCTATCTGGAAAAACGGAAAATCAGCCGGAAGACCGCCATGGACTTCGGCCTGGGCGCCTCGCCGGACAGC
>JAAZZJ010000514.1 GCA_014237695.1 Oscillospiraceae bacterium
GTCTTTGCCCAGACGTCTCGTTTTTTCCATACTTCCCTCTTCCGTCTTTTTGTGATATGATAATCAGAGCTGAGCCATAACTTCTCCGATAGGCTCCGTGATGGTGAGATCGGCCCCGGTTTCCAGGGAGGTTTTGTTGATGACCACCAGCTTCTCCCCCCGGTAGTACCTTACCAGCCCCGCCGCCGGGTACACCGTGAGAGACGTGCCCCCGATGATGAGTACATCCGCCTGCCGGATGGCGGAGACGGACCTTGCCAGCACGTCCTCGCTGAGGCCCTCCTCGTAGAGGACCACGTCCGGCTTGATGATGCCGCCGCACCGGCACCGGGGGACGCCGGTACTGCCGGTAACGCTCTCCACTCCGTAGAACGCGCCGCACCGGGCGCAGTAGTTCCGCAGGACGCTGCCGTGGAGTTCCAGGACGTTTCTGCTCCCCGCTTTCTGGTGGAGACCGTCGATATTCTGGGTGATGACCGCTTTCAGCTTTCCCGCCGCTTCCCACTCCGCCAGTTTTCTGTGGGCGGCGTTGGGCTGGGCGTCCAGATAGAGCATCTTGTTGCGGTAGAAGCGGAAAAACTCCTCCGGGTCTGCTTCATAGAAGCTGTGGCTCAGGATGGTCTCCGGGGGGTAGTCGTATTCCTGGTTATAGAGGCCGCCGGTGCTGCGGAAATCGGGGATGCCGCTCTCCGTGCTGACGCCGGCTCCGCCGAAGAAGACGATGTTTCTGCTCTGGTCGATCCAGTCCTTCAGTTTTTTGACGGCTTCCATCATAGGGGGGCCCTCCTTCATGTGCGTATCGCGGTGGTCTTATCTGCGGCCCTGCGGGCCGCCTCCGCCTGTTTCTTTTCGATACCCCGGGGCCTGCGCGGCCCCGGACGCCCTGCGGTTACTTTTTGTGTGAACAAAAAGTAACCAAAAAGTCACTTAAACCTGACGGTTTAAGAATCCCTTGATTACGGGGGAGTTTAGTTTCGCTACGACCTTTAGATTGACGGGTCTGCCGTCAGTGCTTTGGGCCGATGCTGGTGCTTACTTCTGCGCACGGTTCTACCGAGGGACGTCATTGCCGGCTACGCCGCCAACGACCGTC
>JAAZZJ010000515.1 GCA_014237695.1 Oscillospiraceae bacterium
CAGGCCCAGATCCCCATGCCTATGAAGCCCTACAGCCGGAAGGGCGTCCCTTATGGCAATGTGTTTGATTTGGAAAAAGTGTTTGAACAGGAGATTCAGGCGGAGAACAGCGGCAGCTCTCCCAAGGGAAAAAGGAGGCGGCATGAGCAGAGCAGATAAGCACGGCAGGCATCATGTCCACATCGAACTGACGCCGGCGCAGTACCAGCGGCTGGTGGCCCAGGCCAAGCAGTGCGGCCTCTCCCGGAGGGCCTACCTCGTCCGGCTTATTGAGGAAGTTCCACTCCCGGTAAAGCCTATCCAAGAGATCAAGGACCTTCGTTGGGAAGTCCACAAAATCGGTGTAAACATCAACCAGATCGCCCGCAGTGTCAACGCCGGGATCGCCAGGGCCGAGGACGCCAAGCGGGGGCTATACCTGCTGGATCAGGTCTACGAGCTGATGTACCAGATCGCTAAAAAATAGCGTTACAGCACCATCAACAGCGTTCCGGCCCCAATCAGGATACAGCCCAAAATGGACTTGGGCGTGAACTGCTCATGCAGAATGACAGCCGCCAGGATCATGGTAATCACAACACTCAGCTTGTCGATGGGTATCACCTTGGATGCCTCACCAATTTGCAGGGCCTTATAGTAACACAGCCAGGAGGCTCCCGTGGCAATACCGGACAGGATCAGGAACAGCCAACTCCGCCTGCTGATCTCTGCAATGCCGCCCTGCGTGTTCGTGATGAACACCATCCCCCAGGACATCAGCAGCACAACGAAGGTGCGGATGGCTGTCGCAAGGTTGGAGTTTACCCCCTCAATGCCGATCTTGGCTAAAATCGAGGTCAGCGCCGCAAATATGGACGAGCCTAACGCAAATAAAAACCACATATTTTTCTCCTAAAGTTTATTGGGATCATTATACCACAGGAGTCAGGAACATGGCTATCACAAAAATCCTGGCCCGGAAGGGCCGACTGGACGTGGGCATCAACTACGTCCTCAACGGGGACAAGACCCAGGAGCGCGTCCTCACTGCCCACCTGAACTGCGACCCAGGCCGGGAGTGC
>JAAZZJ010000516.1 GCA_014237695.1 Oscillospiraceae bacterium
ATCATCAGAATTCCTGGCAAAAGCTCGGGGATACAAAGGGCGCATGGCCGCGTTGCCGTCCTTGGCGGGCGTCAGCCCGCCTGCGTCCTCCACCTTGTCCTGCGCGCTTTGTCCTCCCCTCCTTTTTTGCCATGAATTCTGAAGCTTGCTATAGTATGTCCCGTTTTTTAGAAAAATGAGTTGATGTTCCACTATGATTCCGCTCGGGGATTGCAGTACCGGCCCCGGTCCTCCTCCGGCGTCTTCCAGTGGATCGCCTGAGCGGGGCAGCGGTGGAGGCAGCCCAGGCAGCGCACGCACTTGGACTTTACCCACGCCGGCCTGCCGCCGGAAATCAGGATGGCGCCGCAGGGACAGATCTCCTGGCACAGCCCACAGCCGATGCAGTGGTCTGTCACCACAAAGGGCCTGGTAGAGCGCCCGTGGGCATAGAGGGGGTAGAGGGCCGCCGACATGATGCCGGGAGCCGTGCCCCGGCTGCGGTTGTAGTCCCCGATGCCTTTGGCGCGGATGGCCCGGGCGGCGGCATCAATATAGTCCTCTGCGGCGTCCAGACGCTTCTCGATTTCCTCCGGCTCCGCGATTTTGAACATAGGTACGTAGTTGCCCACCATGGGGATGCCGAACTGGGCGGAAAGAGTCACGCCCTTTTCTTTCAGAAGCTCCGCCAGCTGGTCGCCCGCGCTGCCGGTACTGCTGCCGCAGGTGAGGACCGCGTATACATACTGGTTCCGGTAGCCCGTCAGCTCCAACTTTTTCACAAAAAACCGAAGAATACTGGGCAGGCCCCAGAAATACACGGGAAATACAAAGCCGATGCGCTCCTCACGAGACACGTCATAACGGTAGCTGCGTCCCCGCACGGCGTCCTTCAAAGAGATCAGACGGTCCTCCGTAGAGGAGGCAATCCGCCCGGCGGCGTATTTGCTGTTGCCGGTGGCGGAAAAGTAGAAAATCATGCAATACACTCCTTCTGACCGGCTGGGCGGTCAAGGTTCCGGATTCAGGGGCTCAGAAAACTCACGCCCAGAGATT
>JAAZZJ010000517.1 GCA_014237695.1 Oscillospiraceae bacterium
CCCCAAGTCCAGGTCAACCTCGATATGATGCTCCGTACGAAGTTTGGACAATAATACTACCGTCTCCACATGCCTTGTCCTCGGAAACAGATCCACCGCCGCAGCCCGTACAACCCGGTAACCGCAGTCAGAGAACCGTTTTACATCCCGGGCCAAGGTCCCCGGGTCGCAGGAGACATACACAACTCGTTCCGGTCCCATGCCCGCGATAATGGGAATCACGTCCTCGCCCAGTCCCTTCCGAGGCGGGTCCACCACCACCACATCCGGCCGCATCCGCTCTGCCGCAAGCTTCTTGGCTATATCGCCTGCGTCGCCGCAGAAAAATTCTGCGTTGGTGATCCCGTTTACCCGGGCATTTTCCCAGGCGTTTTTCACCGCCTCAGGTACAATCTCCGCGCCGACGGCCCGCCCGGCGTGCCGGGCCATGGTCAGGGTGATGGTCCCCGCGCCGCAATATAGGTCCAGCACAGTCTCCTGTCCTGTAAGTCCTGCAAACTCAACGGCCTTCTCATACAGACGCTCCGCCTGGATCCGGTTGACCTGATAGAAGGAGGGCACCGACAGCCGGAAGGTAAGGCCGCACATTTGGTCCATCAGGTAGTCCTGCCCCCAAAGCGTCCGGTATGCGCTGCCCAGGACTACATTGGTCCGCTCCCGGTTGACATTCAGCACAACGCCCACAACTGGCAGGCAGGCGGCGCGGATACGGCGGACCAGTTCCTCCTCGCCAGGCAGCCGGTCCCCGTTGACCACCAGGCAGACCAATACCTGTCCAATACCATTGGTACGGACATAGATGTGCCGCAGAAGCCCCCGGTGGACGGTTTCGTCATAGGCGGGTACGTCAAAATCCAGCAGATATCCCTCCACCGCCGCCGCAGCGGCGTTAGCCTGGGGAGACTGAAGGTGGCAGTCCAAGGCCGGAATTACCTGATGGCTATGGGCGCGGAAAAATCCGGCCCGGCCATCCGGGCTGACGGGAAACTGGCACTTATTGCGGTAGCCGTCTACCGACTCCGCA
>JAAZZJ010000518.1 GCA_014237695.1 Oscillospiraceae bacterium
AATCGGTAAAAAGGAGGCGAGGGAAAACCGGGTGTGGCGAGGCGGAGGACGCAGGCGGGCTGACGCCCGCCAAGGACGACAACGAAGTCCACGCCCTGTTTTGATTGCCGAACTTTACCGATTTTCAACTGCTTCGACTATAAGGCCGGAAACAGGGGCGGCACCGCAAAAGTGCCGCCCCTGCTGCGGTGTGTTTCATTTTTATAGAAATTGATATGGGCCTGCTATGCGTTCCCTGGGAAATCTTACCATGTGCTGCGGCTTGTTTTCCGTTTCTGACAGAATGTCCGGATCAGGCGTGGTAACAGCCTCCGCCGATAAACTCCCGCATCAGAGATGTCTGGGGGATGTTATCCGAGGGAATGGGCAGGAAATAATTCAAAAACTTCAGCAGCCGCTTTGCCTCGATGTACTCCTCGCTGTCCCGGGGAACGCCGAAGAGCAGGGGCTGCACGTAGGTTTTCAGCAGGGCCGTCTCGTAGATCAGGGCGGAGTTGAAGATCATATCCGCGCTGTCCTGGAATGGGAAAATGTTGTTTTCTTCGCCCCGCCGGACAGAGGGCCACATTTTAATGGTGGCCTGGGCGCTGTAGCCCCGGGTCCGGGCATCCCGCTCAATCCGCCGCAGAAGGCGGGCATCAGTGGAGGGGATGCGGTTGTGGTCGTCGATGTTCAGCGTGGTAAGGCAGCTGATATAAATCTTATACTTGCTTTCCCGCGGCAGCGCGTGTGTGAACTGGTCGTTGAGGCAGTGGATGCCCTCAATCACCAGGACGTCCCCCTCCCCCAGGGTGAGGAAATTCCCATTGTACTCCCGGACGCCCTTTTTGAAATTGTAGTTGGGAATCTCCACCGTCTCGCCGTTCAGCAGCCGTACCATGTCCGTGTTGAACTGCTCCACATCCATGGCGCCCAGACCCTCGAAATCGTAGTTGCCGTTCTCGTCCCGCGGGGTCCTGTCACGGTTGACAAAGTAGTTGTCCGTGGCGAT